>JANLGX010000091.1 GCA_024654005.1 Gemmatimonadaceae bacterium
CAGGGCTTCCACGGCGTCCACACGCTGCACATCACGGAAGAGACTCCGGGTATTCCTGGTCCGATCATGATCGCGATTAAGGAAACTCGGACCTCGGACCACAACCTGCACCTGGCGCTCGGCAACCCGGACCATCGCCACGATCAGCTTCACCAGTTTTGCATGCGGCCCCGGGTCAAGAACATCAGGATCAGCGCCCTGGACTATCCGAACGTGGTGGCCCGAGAACCCGTCGTACCGGGCGCGATCGACTATAACCGCCTGCAGGAGCGCATCGAGGACCTGGGCAAGGGTAGCCGCCTGTACCAGAGCCGGATCCGGGGCATCAGCCCGTCTCAGGCACAGGACGCGCTGATCCGGTACGAGTGGTGCGAGATGGCCGCGGCGAAGTACACGAACGAGGCGTACCGGGTCGGTGAGCTTGCCCTGGGCGTGGACGTGGCGAACTCCGAGGCGGGCGACAAGGCGGCGATCTCACGGTGGCAGGGCGCGTGCCTGACAGAGGTCGAGGATTTCCCGTGTCCGGACGCGAACCTGCTCGGGCTGCGCGTGTTCAACGAGGCGACGTCCTCGAAGGTGGACCCGCGTTACATCGGCGTGGATCCGGTCGGCGTCGGGGCCGGCTGCATCAACGAGATGAAACGGCTCGGCATGAAGGTCCGGCACCTGGGCGGCGCGAACAAGGCGATCCCGGGCCTGGACAAGGACACGCTCTGGTCGGAGACCGAGACGGACCTAGAAGGCAAGATGCACGCGATCGGGCCTACGGTCATCGAGGCGGAGCGGTTCGATAACCTGCGCAGCCAGATGTACTGGCGGTTCCGGGAAGATGTTCGGCTCGGCCGGATTGCGCTGCCGCAGGACGAAGAATTGTTCTCTGACCTGACGCTGCCTACGTTCACAACGGTGAACGGCAAGATCAGCGTCCAGTCGAAAGAGGAACTGGTCAAGAACCTGAAGCGCAGCCCGAACAAGGGCGATGCAGCGGTCTACGGGAACTGGGTACGTCGGCGCACGCCGCTCGCGACGGTGACCGAGAAGAAGCTCGAATCGACAGAGAACAGGGACCGCGGACTGGAGCGCTTCCTGCATCAGCAAGAGAAGCGGCAGATCAAGGAGAACCGGGATATCATGAAACGGCTGAAAGCGAAGCACCGGGCAGCGCGGAGGCGGGCGTGAACGACAGTATGCTGGGCACCATCTCTATGCAGCAAGGGACCGGCCCGTGGCGCGTGACTCAGGTAACCTTTGGCCCAGGCATGCCGCCGCGCCTGCCTGGATACTTCTGCGGTTGCCGGCGTGAAGGCTCCCGCAAAGATGGGTGGACGCTGTACCCGTGTGACGAACACTCTTTGGACAGGTCGATCTATGAATAGGCGCCACTTCCTCTACCGGATCGGGATGGCGATGGCGTTCGCCGCGTCCGCCGATCTGGCACCTGCCGGCGAGTGGCTGCGCAACCTGAAAGCCGAACTGCCCGAATCGCTGGCTGCGCTGCCGTTCGATGCGAGCGAACTCACGAATCTGATCCACGAGGTCTACACGAAGAGTGTTGTGGCGCACCTTCACATGGAAAGTGAGGTGGTCCGCATCCTCTCGGGCGGCACGACGGAGGACTACCACCTAGCCGGAGAGAAGCTCGTGTTCTCTACTGACATGAGGTACGGCACATGAATAGAGCAGGATTCCTGAAGCGCGTGCTGTTCGGCGTGGTGGCTGCGCCGGCAGTCGTGAAGACGCTGGGCGAGGTGGTGGAGAAGGTGGGGCCGCACGCGAGGGGGAAAATGGCCATCCACTCCATCCCCGAGAAGCCATGGCCGAGGTGGACGCCGCATCCTAGGTGGGACAGCTTCTACCTGCACGAAGGTGACGGCGTTAAACCGCATGGCACCATCACGAGCATCGACAAGCGCACAAGAACGATCACCTTAGACTGGGGCGATTGATGATGATGCAGTGGCCCTGGGTGAGCCGCCGTGCGTACGCGCTGCTGCTGGAACTCAACGAGCGCATGTTCAAGCAGAACGCGGAACTCATCAACGACCTGACCCGGATGCGGCGTTTCGAGAGTGGGCTGACCGAGACGAAGCGGCCCGAGCGGGTCCAGTCAGATCCGATGCCGCAGGAGTTGTACCGATACATCCAGGGCTGGGGCTCGGAGGCCACGCGCAAGCAACAGCGATCGCGTGCGTACCAGCGCCACCAGCACGGCGAGGCGTGGGATTCGATCATGGCTGACATGATGGCCCCGGAACCAACGGGTGACACGGGACTCGAAGAGGAGGTAGACGATGAGCAATAGGAAGCCGCAGCGCACGGTGCGCGAGGGCCAGTTCGATCGGGCGATGGAAGGGTTCAATCGCGAGATGGCCACGAAAACCGCGCTGACCATGGCGAGGTTCCACGAGTTGTACGTGAAACCGCTGGAACGGCGGATCATGGTCCTGGAACTGCTGACGGGGATCCGGCTGCTCCGGTGGACGCTCAGCCTGCCCGGTCGCATCAAGGACTGGCTGTTCATCACGTTCACGGAGCCGGTTCCGGAGGTGGCGCCGGTCCCGGAGGGCACGTTGGGCGTGACGGGCGCCGAGACGATGACGGGGCCGATTGAGGTCCCGGCGCAGCCTGAGCCCGAGCACGACGGACGCACCAGGATCCTGACGTTGCAGGACTGATGGACCCTGCCGAGCAGTTAAGTCAGCCGATACCGTGGAGCGACCTGAGCG
>JANLGX010000094.1 GCA_024654005.1 Gemmatimonadaceae bacterium
CTTAAGAAAAAAGCAGCCGAGTTCGAGGCGAAGCGCCAGCATGACCGGGCGCTCGCCGTGTACGAGCAGATACTCGACGAGATCGCGGGTGAGGAGCAGGAAGCCGACATCCCGCTGTATAATCGCGCCGGAGATATGTATCTCCGTCAGGGGAACCTCGAGCGGGCCGTCACGCTGTACGAGAAAGCGGTCGACCTTTATTCCGAGGGCGGCTTCTTCAACAACGCCATCGCCCTCTGCAACAAGATCCTCCGGCACGCGCCCAACCGCGCCTCGATCTATTACAAGCTCGGGAAGATCAGCGCGCAGAAGGGATTCAACAGCGACGCGAAGCAGAACTTCCTCGAGTACGCTGGGCGCATGCAGAAGATGGGCAAGATGGACGAAGCCTTCCACGCGCTGAAGGAGTTCGCCGATCTCTGCCCGAGCCAGGACGACGTCAGGCTGATGCTCGCCGAGCAGCTCACGCGGGCTGGGCGCAAGACGGAAGCGTTCGAGCAGCTCCAGATCCTGCACGAGCAGCTCGACGCCGAAGGGCGGCAGGACGAAGCCGCGGCGACAGTCGAGCGTCTCAGGGCGCTCAACCCCACGGCGGAGCCCCGCCGCGCCACGGGTGGGAAGCGCCGCCGGACGAACGAGCTCGTGTTTCTCGACGTGAACGTGGATTCCAATGAGGAGGTCGCGCCGGAGTTCGCGCCCGTCGCCGGGCTGGAGCCGACCTCGCTCGTCGAGGAGAAGCCCGCCAAGCGCGATCGGCCGCTCACTCCTCTGGAGTTCGCCGCGATCCCGCTCCCGCCGCCCGCGGACGAGATGCGCGAGCGCGAGGCGGCCGCGCGGGCGCTCGCCGATCTCCCGGTAAGGGACCCGGTAGATTCAGCCGACGAGGACTGGTTCGCCGACACGCCGAACACCGCGGTGGACGCCGCCGCTCCGCCACTCGATCTCGAGCCCACCGCGCTCGTCGAGGTGCCGCCGCCGGCGCCCGTGGAGGAGCCCGAGCCGCCCCCGGCCGCCCCCGTGCCCGTGGTGCAGCAAGCGGCAGCCGTTGAGCCGACGCCGGACTTCGTGCCCACCGCCGAGCCGTCGCAGACTCCCGCCGCCGCTCCCGCGGCCGGAAGCGACGACGACTTTCTCGACCTCGGGGACTGGCTGCGCGCGGAAGAGGGACCCAAGACGACACGCATGGTCGCCGAGGGAATCGTGCTTCCCCCGATCGACGAGCAGGCCGACTTCGGCGAGATGCTGCGGCGATTCAAGGAAGGCGTCGCCGCGAACATCGACGAAGACGACTCCGCGGCGCACTACGACCTCGGCATCGCGTTCAAGGAGATGGGTCTCGTCGAGGAAGCGATCGGAGAATTCCAGAAGGTGTTGCGGGGAACGACTCACACCAAGGCGCCGACGTACGAAGCGCTCGGCACCTGCTTCGTGGAGAAGAAGCAGTACCAGGTCGCGACGACGGTCCTGCAGCGCGCGCTGAACGAGC
The DNA here is from genome assembly GCA_024654005.1 of Gemmatimonadaceae bacterium. GTDB lineage: Bacteria > Gemmatimonadota > Gemmatimonadetes > Gemmatimonadales > Gemmatimonadaceae > JACDCY01. The sequence continues at coordinate 1,487 of JANLGX010000094.1, forward strand.
CCGACCTGGACGACGACAAGCTGTCGGGGGTGCTCTACCTGCTCGGCGTGGCGGCGGAGGCGCTCGGCAAGTCACAGGAGGCCGCGTCGTATTATCAGCGCGTGCTCGCGGTTAACATCGGCTTCCGCGACGTCTCGGAGCGCCTTGCCGCCGTGACGCAGGACGCGAAATGACGGCGACCATCCGCTCGCGCTCGCCCGTGACGGCGCCCCTCGCGCGGATCCAGCATCCGGTGCGTGACGGCCTCGATCGCGTCTCGGAGGAGATGGCGCGGATCGTCGTGACCGACACGCCGCTGATCTGCGAGGTGAGCCGCCATCTGCTGGGCATGAAGGGGAAGATGTTCCGGCCCACGCTCGTTCTGCTCGCGAGTCAGGTGGAGGACGGCGCCACCGAGCGCGCGGCCATCCTTGGCGCCGTGGTCGAGCTGATCCATCTCGCGACGCTCGTGCACGACGATTCCGTGGACCACTCGGTGCTGCGCCGCGGCATGCCTACGGTGAACGCGCTGTTCAGCCACCAGATCTCGGTGATCATGGGCGACTTCCTGTATTCGCGCGCTCTGCTCGAGCTGGTCCGGCTCCAGGATCTGGACGCGCTGGGAGTGCTCGCGAAGGCGTCCAACGACATGACCCTGGGCGAGATGCGGCAGCTCGCTCTGGAAGATCCGCTCGCATTTTCCGAGGAAGACTACAATCTTTTGATTCGCGCGAAGACGGCATCGCTGATGTCGGCGGCGTGCGAGGTCGGGGCGCTGTGTGGCGCGACCGCTCATCGCGCCGCGCTTGCGCGATACGGTGAAGCGATAGGGATGGCGTTCCAGGTCGCGGACGATCTGCTCGATTACACCGAGGTCAAGGAGACGACGGGGAAGCCGACGGGCCTGGATCTCCGGGAGCACAAGGTCACGCTGCCGCTGATCGCCGCGTTGCGAACGATGGGTGCTGCCGCGCGAGGTGAAGTAGATGCGTTCTTCGCGGCGACCGAGCCGGATGACGGCGCCGTCGCGAGGGTCATCGAGATCGTGGCCGAGGAGGGTGGATTGGATTACGCCAGAGCGCGCGGAGACGAGCACGCGGCGATCGCTGAAGCAGCGCTCGCGCCCGTGCCGGAGAGCGAAGCGACCGCCGCGCTGCGGAGCGCGATCTCGTACGTGATGGAGCGGCATTCCTGATGGCGCCGCGAGGACAGGCGAGCAAGCGGCCCGGGTTCTACGCGATCACGCTCGCGATCGGTTTCATAGTGGGGGGCGCGCTGACGCAGGCCGCGCGCATATTTCTCCCGGCCGGCGCGGCGAAGGAATTCTTCACGACGGGCGTGACTCCTTCGTTCGGGCCGGTGACCTTGGATCTGATTATCCTGAAGTTTGCGCTCGGGCCGGTCGCGCTCGACGTATCTCTGCTGAGTCTCGTCGGGGTGCTCATCGCGTACCTCGTGGCGCGCTCGCTTTTCTAGGGGGTTCTAATGGGTAACATAGGCATGCCAGAAATTCTGTTGATCATGCTCATCGTCCTGCTGCTGTTCGGGGCGAGGCGCATTCCCGAGATCGCGGGCTCGATCGGCAAGGGGATCCGGGAGTTCAAGAAGAACATCAACGACGCCACGCGCGACGTTCAGGACGGGATCCACGACAGGCCGCGTCTGACCGAGGCCGAGCTCGAAGCACGCCGAGCCTCCGAGGCCGCCAAAGACACGGCGTCTACCTCCGAGCCCAAACGGCTCCTGTAAGCGCGAGCTGCACGGGCGCGCTCGCGCGCGCCCGGGTCGGGCCAGACGGACCGGGACTCCGGTCGGGCCCCTACGCTCGCAAACTGCGCTCGCTAGCACGGGGCCTTACCGGAGCCCCGGCCCGCCTCGCCCGACCGCGGCACGATGCCGCCGCCGGCGCGGCTTGTCGTGGGTCCCTGACTGAACGTCTAACGCGCGCGCACTAGGGCGCGAAGGGGAGGGGCGGGAGGTTGGCGGCCTGGGCCTGGGCGCGCGCGAGGTTCTTGCGGTTGTCCTCGATGTCCGCGACGTCGCGCAGGTTCTGGATGAACTCCTGCAGGCGCTGCTGGCGATACGCGTTGAGCTGCTGCTCCCTGAGCGTCGCCTTCTGGGCCTCGAACTCGGCCCGGTCCGACTGCGTGCGGCGCTCGACGCGCAGCACGAAAACCGCGTCCTCGGTGCGAACCGGCGCGCTGATCGCGCCGATAGGCAGCGCGAAGGCCGCGCCGATCGCCTCGTTCAAGCGGCCCAGCCGCTGGGCCGGAGCCGTACGCGTGAACATCTCCGTCTGGCCCACGTCCAGGCTCCTCCCGGCGGCCGCCTGTTCGAGCGACGTCGACGCCGCGGCTGTCGCGAGCGTCCGGGCGTCGTTCAGCAGAATGTCCAGCTTCTTCTGTTGGGCGATCCGCGCGCGGACCTCGTCCTTGACTGCGTCGAGCTTCGGGACGCCGCCCTCCACCAGCGAATCGAGCCGCGCAATCGCGTAGCCGTCCTCCCAGTCGAACAGATCGCTGATGTCGCCCTGTTCGGCGCCGCTCGTCGCCCACGCGCCCACGCTCGGGACGTATTCGCCGCCGATCGTCAGCGGCTCGCCTTCGATCACCGCTCCCCGGGTGATCGGAATCCGCAGCGTGCGGGAAGCTTCATCGAACTTCGCGGGATCTTCCGCGGTCGCCGCGATGCGCGCGAGCGAGTCGGCGCGGCGGTCGGTGAGCACGGCGGACTCATCGCGCTGCTCGATGCGCAGCAGGATGTGCCGGAGCGACAGCGTGTCGCCGCTCCGCGAATCGACCTTGATGAGGTGATAGCCGAAAGGCGTCAGCACCGGGTCGGAGATCCGGCCGGGCGCGAGCGCGTACGCCGCGTTCTCGAAATCGGCGACGAACCGGTCGCGGCCGCCGCGGCCGAGGTCCCCGCCATTCGAGCCGGAGACCGTGTCCGCCGACTCCGCGCGGGCAGCGTCCTCGAAAGTGCGCGCGCCGCTCTCGAGCTCCTGCTTGAGCGCGACCGCCTTCGCGCGGACAGCCGCGCTGTCCTCTCCCGTAATTATCCGCGGGATCGTCATGACCGAGACGATCGCGCGCGCGGGCCGCTCGAATTCGTCCTTGTGCTCGTCGTAGAACGCCCTGATCTCGGCGTCGGTAACGGTGACGCGTGAATCGGGCACGGCGTCGGGGCGGAACGCGACGAAGCTCACCTGCGCCGAATCGTGCGTGTCCTTCCAGAACGTCCACAGCCGCTCGTCGCTGACGTACACGTCGCTCAGGACTTGCTCGAACAGCTTCTGCTTCGGGATCTCGCTGCGGTAATAGTTCTCGAGCTGGACCAGCACGCCCTGCTGCCGCGCCAGCGGACTGGCCAGAAACCGCTGGTACTTGGCGGGATCGAACTGACCTTCCGTCTGCAGCTCGGGGCTCTGCATGAGCTGCGGCGGCGGGCTGTAGCGCGCGGCGTTCTCGATCTCCTCGTTCGTGACCTTGATCCCGCGCCGGCGGTATTCCTGCCGGAGCAGGACTTCCCCGACGAGTTGCTCATACGCCTGGTCGGCCAGCCGCTCCCGCTCTTCCAGGGTGAGCGTGCGGCCGCTGCTCTGGGTCTCTCCTGTCTCCAGCTGCTGCGTGAGTGCGTACCACTGGGTGGCCAGAATGTCTTCGCCGTTGACGGTTGCGACCGGCGTGGTCGGCGTGATGGCCGAGCGGCCAAGCAGCCCCGAGGTGTCCATGAGCAGGAATCCGCCGACAAACGCGGCTGCGATGAAGACCCAGATCCATTTGGTGGCGGCGCGCATTCCCTGCAGCAAGGCTTTCTCCTTATAGATGCGAAACAACCTCAAAAGCTATCGGGCGCAACGTCTCATGAGAAGTGTCGTGCGCCGGTCTGATTGACCGAGTACTGCATCCGGGTAACTTCAACCGGTGCCGGATACCGTGCTGTCCTCCTAGTGGCGAGACTCGAAGAGCTCGAACGAAAGTTCGAGGAGAATCCGCGCCGCTATTTCGCTCCCCTGGCCAACGAGTACCGCAAGGCCGGCGACGCCAAGCGGGCCGCGGAGCTTTGCCGCTCGCAGCTGCCGGAGGTGCCGGGCCACATCAGCGGTCACATCGTGCTCGGCCAGGCGCTGTACGACGCCGGCGACTTCGACGGCTCGCGCGCCGCTCTGGAGAATGCGTTGGCGCTCGATCCGGAGAACATCGTCGCTCTGCGCTATCTCGGCGACATCGCCCGCGATACCGGCGACGTTGCGGAGGCCGAGCGCTGGTATTCCCGCACGCTCGAGGCCGACCCGTACAACGAGGCCGCCACGACGGCATTGCAGGCCCTGCGCGAGGCGCCGGCGGTCGAGCGGTCGACGGACGAGACTCCACAACCGACGGACGAGGTTCCGCAACCGAAGGACGAGTCTCCGCGACCGGCGGATGAGATCGCGGTCGAGTCACCCGAGCTGCTGCCGACGGCGGATTCGCCAGCCGCCGGATTCGAGCCGACCTCGTACGCTCCCGAGCCCGCTCCCGAGCCCGAGCCCGCTCCCGAGCCCGAGCCTTCCGAGCCGGCTGAATCGCTTTCGGGCGCGTCCGCCGCCGCCTCTACCGAGACCCCGGAAGCTGCCCCGCCGGAGCCGTCCTCAGAGGCAGCGCTCGAGACTCGAGCTGAGCCGACCGGGACCTCGCCCGAAGACGCAGTGGAGCCCGAGTCGCGACCGATCGAAGAGCCCGTGGAGTCGAGCGAGTTCGCCGGTGATCTGGCGGTTTCCGCTGCGCCCGAGAGCACGGAACCTTTCGACGTCGCGGCCCCCGCTCCGCCGGAGCCCGCGACGATCGAGGAAGCGCTCGAGACCGAGGAGCGGGTGCTGGAATCCGCCGCGCCCTTCGTGACCGAGACGATGGCCGATCTGTACATGGAGCAGGGGTATCCGCACGAAGCGCTGGAACTTTTGCTGCAGCTCGCCGAGCAGCGGTCCCAGGATGAGCAGCTCCGCGGCAAGATCGAGCACATCGAATCTGTCATCGTCGCGCGGCGCGACGCGGCGGTGGCCGCCGCGCGAGCCGAGCGTGCGGAGACGGCGGAAGCCCTGGCGGCAATAGCGGCTCCTGCAGATGCGGCCGAAGCCGTAGAGTCCGCGGAGCTGGTTGCCGAAGCGCACCCTTCCGTTCGCGAGATGTTCGCGCGCATGGACAGGGCCCGCCCGCGCCCCGCGGGCGCGGTGACTGCGCGGCCGATCTCACGCCGCCGCTCCGACTTCGTCCCGATGCCTGATACCGGCGAGAGCGAAGCCTCAGCGGACCCCTTCGCATTCCCGAACGCACCTGAACCAGGCCCGGTACCGCGCACGTCGGGCCCGCAGCAGACGTTCAATCCGTCGACGGCGGACAACGAGGACTTCGATGCCTGGCTCCGAGGGCTGAAAGGATCGTGAAGATCGCGATCATCAACGGGCCCAACCTCAACCTGCTCGGCAGGCGGGAGCCGCACATCTACGGCCACACCACGCTCGGCCAGATCGAGAGCGGCCTCAGCGAGGTCGCGAAAGAGCTCGACGTCGAGCTCGAGTGCTCGCAGCACAATGGGGAAGGCGAGCTCATCAGCGCCATCCACGCGCTCACCGACTCGGCCGACGGGATCGTCATCAACGCGGGTGCGTACACGCACACGAGCCTTGCGATTCGCGACGCGCTCGTCGGCGTGAATCTGCCGTACGTCGAGCTGCACCTCACGAACATCTACGCCCGCGAAGAGCATCGGCGCCGGTCGATGCTCGCCGAGGACGCGCTGGCCGTGGTGTGCGGCTTCGGGGCATACGGCTACGAGTTGGCGCTGCGCGGCCTCGTCAGTACGCTGCGAAACCGTGGCTGACATGCGCGAGCGGCGCCTCGCCGCGCTGCGCGACGACATCGCGGGCGACCTCGACGCCTTGCTCGTCACCAGTCTCCCGAACATCCGCTATCTGACCGGCTTCTCGGGAAGCAGCGCGCTGTTGCTCGTGACGCAGCGGGAAATGCACCTGATCACCGATTTCCGCTACGCGACGCAGGTGCTCGACGAAGTCGACGATTTGACGAAGGTGCGCATCGAGCCGGTGAGCTTGTGGAACGGGCTCTGGGCGGTTCTCTCTTCGCTCGCGAATGCGACGGCCGTGGGCTTCGAGTCCGCGCACATCGTCCATCGCGATTTCCAGCGGCTGCTGGAGAACAGTGGCGGAGGGGCCCGGCAGTGGCGCGCACGGGTGAATGCCGTCGAGCGGCTGCGCGAATCCAAGGACGCGCAGGAAGTCGAGCTGATTCGCCGGGCGGCCGCGATCGCCGTCGAGGCGCTCGAGCGTACGATCCCGCAGCTCGCGGCCGGAATGACCGAGCTCGAGGTGGCGGGAGTTCTGGAGAAGTCGCTGCGCGACGCCGGCAGCGAGGGCTTTCCGTTTCCGTCGATCGTCGCTTCCGGACCGCGCGCGGCGCTGCCGCACGCGCGCTCGTCGGCGCGCGTCATCGAGCCGGGCGATTTCCTGCTGCTGGACTTCGGGGCCGAATACCGCGGGTACTGTTCGGACATTACGCGCACGCTCGTCGTGGGCAGCTCCACGAGCGAGCAGCGGGCGGTCTATGACGTTGTGCGGCAAGCGAATGCGCTGGCGGCGGGCTCCGTGCGGGCGGGCATGACCGGGCAGGATGCCGACGCGCTCGCGCGGGGCTACATTGAGCGCGAAGGTTTTGGGGAAGCGTTCGGTCACGGCTTGGGACACGGCCTCGGCTTGGAAGTGCACGAGGCGCCCCGGCTTGCCCGGACGGCCGAGGGAACGTTGGCCCTCGGTGCGGTTGTGACGATCGAGCCGGGGGTGTACCGACCTGGGTGGGGCGGGATCCGCATCGAGGACGACGTGCACCTCGGTACCGGTGGTCCGGAGATTCTCACGGACTTCACGAGAGAGCTAATCGAGGTCGCCTGACGGATTGGCGGCCGGTCCCTAAACAGCCAACATGTTCGATTTACGATACGTGAAGAAGTTGGTCGACATGCTCGACGGGTCCACGGTGGACTCGATCGAGATCTCTTCCGACAAGGGCATGAAGATCCGGATCTCGAAGGCGCAGCCGCAGGCGGTGGTGCTGTCCGCGCCGGCCGTGGCGGCCGCTGTCGCGCCGGCGCCGGCTCCAGCGGCCGCGCCCGAAGCCGCTCCGGCGCCGAAGCCGGAAAGCCCCAAGGAATCGCTGCTGGAGGCGAAGTCGCCGATGGTGGGCACCTTCTATTCGGCGCCGGAGCCGGGCGGAAAGCCGTACCTCGCCGTTGGTGACAGAGTGAGGAAGGGCCAGATCATCTGCATCATCGAGGCGATGAAGATCATGAACGAGATCGAATCGGAGTTCGACGGCGCGGTGCGCGAGATCGTCGCGCAGGACGCCCACCCGGTGGAGTACGGCCAGGTTCTCTTCCGGATCGCCCCGAATGGCTGATCCCGCGCAGATTACGCCGCCGGAGACCGCTGCAGCTCCGTTCGACTACAAGGCGATCCTGCAGCAGATGGTGCACAAGGGGGCGTCGGACCTGCACCTCAAGGTCGGCCGTCCGCCCACGCTCCGGATCAACGGCGAGCTGGTTCCGCTCGAGCTCCCGCAGACCCGTCCGGAGCAGCTCCGCTCGCTCGCGGAGCAGACGATGGCCGCGAAGCACATGCAGGAGTTTACGGAGCAGCACGAGGCGGATTTCGCGCTCGGCGTGCCCGGCATCGGGCGCTTCCGCGTGAACGCGTACCACCAGCGGGGCACGATCGCGTTCGCGTTCCGCATCATCGCCTTCCAGGCGCAGACGATCGAGGAGCTGCACCTGCCGAAGGT
>JANLGX010000095.1 GCA_024654005.1 Gemmatimonadaceae bacterium
ACCAATCACCAATCACCAATCACCAATCACCAATCACCAATCACCAATCACTAATCACCACGCTAGTGCGTGATCGTCCCCTGCTTGCTGGTATCGATCTCCTCACGCTTCCCGGCGAAGAGGAAGGCTTCCATCTGCTTGGTGAGGAAGGCCCGGGCCTGCGGATCCATCAGGTTCAGCCCGTAGTGGTTGATCAGCATCATCTGCTGCTTCACCCATGCCGCCCAGCACTCGCGGCAGATCTCCTCGCCGGCCCGGGCCCCGACGGGGCCCGGAAACGGCGGCTTCTCAAATCCTTCGCGCGTCTCGCCGCAGCGGACGCACGTGACCGTGGCGGGCACGGTTACGTGCGGGCGTACTCGATCTTGGCGAGTCCGAAGAGTTGCAGCAGACGGAGATAGATCCAGCCGATGTCGAACTCGTACCACTTCGCCTTGAATTTCGCGGAGTGCGGATCGGCGTGGTGGTTATTGTGCAGCTCTTCGCCGCCGAGCCAGATGGCGATCGGCAGGATGTTCCGGCTGTGGTCCTTCACGCTGAAGTTGCGGTAGCCCACGGCGTGACCGACGCCGTTGATGATCCCCGCTGCCCAGAACGGAATCCACAGCATCTGCACGCCCCAGACGAGCGGGCCGACGAAGAAGCCGAACAGGTAGATGTCGACTGCGAGCATGACCAGGATGCCGAGCCAGTTGAGCGGCGTCAGCAGCTGACGCTCGAGCCAGTCGTTGGGCGTGCCCTTGCCGTACTTCTCGAGGACGCCGGGCTGGTTGACCGCCTTCCTGTAGTACAGCGCGCCCTTCAGCACGATGTTGCGCAGGCCTTCGAGCAGGGGGCTGTGCGGATCGCCCTCGCGATCGGCGAACGCGTGGTGCTTGCGGTGGCAGGCGACCCACTCCTTCGTGATGATGGAGGTGGACATCCAGAGCCAGACGCGCATCGGCACCGCCGCCAGCGAGTGAATCTTGACGCTGCGGTGGGTTTGCGACCTGTGCAGAAACAGAGTTACGCAGACGTTCGTGATGTGGCCGGCGACGAGGATGAATACCACTGGTATCCACCACTCGCTTGCCCAGGCGGCGAAATAAGGCATTTACACAAGCTCCAATGGACGGGGGACGAACCCTCCGCCGCGACGCGGTTTTCGTACCGAAAAGAAGCGCTCCGAGGCCGTTTGCGGCTCCCCGGAGCGATGTACGAAATCTAACCTATCCTGGCTCATTTTGCTAGCGGCGGCGGCCTTAACTCTCATGTTTCCAGAGAGTTGATCCATGCAAAGAATGTGCACCTCCCGCCCCGACTTGTCCTCTTAGAAGGCCCTCGCCAGGCCGACGGAAACGCGGCCCGACCGCGTCAAGCCCATCGCGGCTCGAACTGGAGGCTGCGCGGGAACCCAATGATCCCCGCGGTGGAAAACGCCGACAATCGCCCCCGTGAACATGCCGAGCACGCCCAATGTGGCGCCCGCCCAGGTTCCTTCGTCGCTTGGGCTGTTGGAGAGATAGCTCCCGTCATCATATGAGGCGTAGCCGAGCGCAAAGCCGCCGATCGCGCCCACGCCGAAACCGAGGAGAGCGTAAGGCACAACCCGCATTCGCCTCCCCGCGCTGACCTCGAGAGCAGTGACATTGCTGATGGCAATAGTGCGAGAACCTGCCCGGCCAGCCACCACGATGGAATCACCGCGTACATCCGTGACGGTCGTGACGTGCTTTTTGAGATCATCGCGCGGCGACGTCACGCGAACGCGCGCGCCCGCGCCGAGCCCAGCCATCTGCGCGGCGACGGGCGAAGAGAAAACCAGTACAGCGACCAGAATACCGAGTGCGGCGTTCATCATCCTCTCCATTGAAGGTGGATTGCACCGTTATCGCTGGATGACGATCGCACTCAGGTCATGGCGGCCACATACGTCTTCCGACGTAGCATCAGGTTGACCGCCGCTCCTGGCGGCTCAGCGAGTCGCAGGGGCCGGCGAATCCGCCGGCGGCGCATCGCCCCAGGTGTCGTTGTCGCTGTTCCAGTCGGGGACCGACGGAATGGGCCAGAGCCGCACGCCGGTCACGCGAGCGCGGGTGGGCAGCGTCGCGGCGAAGGCGTCGCCCCGCGCCCAGATCTTCTCCGGCAGCCGGAAGTCCTCCATACCTCCATCCGCGTAGCGCACGCGCAGCATCACCGGAAACGGCACCGATGTCATCCGTCTCAAGCCCACCGTGGCCAGCATCTGCCCGGTGTCGCTCTGCGTCACGCTGGTGACGCCGATGTCCAGCACGTCGTTCCCGTAGAAGAACGCGCGCCAGTACCACGACAGGTCTCCGCCGGCGTAGCTCTCGATCGTGCGGAAGAAGTCGGCCGGCGTCGGATGCTTGAACGCCCACTTGCGCGTGTATTCGCGAAACGCCGCGTCGAACAGCTCCGGGCCCACCACATGATTGCGCAGCATCAGCAGCACCGCCGCCGGCTTGCGATATCCCACGGCTCCGAGTGCGGAGGGGTGCACGTTGTCGGGCGCGGTCATGAGCGGCGAATCGATCCCGCGCTCAACTATCGACTTCCAATTCGCGGAGTAGGCGCTCCACGCCTCGCGTCCCGGATATCTGCGCTCGTTGGAGAACGAGTTGATGTAAGTATTGAATCCCTCGTCCTGCCACGCGTACAGCCGCTCGTTCGACCCGACGATCATGGGAAACCATTCATGCCCATGCTCGTGATCCAGCGTTCCAAAGACCGCCGCCGGCGTGGCGCCGCCGTGCACCATCACGAACATCGGATACTCCATTCCTCCGACGGGACCGGCCACGCTAGTGGCCTGCGGGTAGGGATAGGGGTAGAACAGCTCCGAGTACGTCCTGATGGTGAACTGGGTCTGCTCGGCCGCTGCCTCCCACCCCTTTCCCGCTTTCGGGTAGTAGTACGCCTGCGTCAGGATTCCCTTCCAGCTCGTCGCGTCCCATCTGAAATCGGGTGCCGCCGCCCACGCTACGTCGCGCACGTTGCGGGCGGTGAAGCGCCACGTCTTCGTTCCCGGCGTCGGACGAGCCACCGCCTCTGCCGGCGGAATGATGCGCACCACCGTATCGCTCCGCGCCGCGGCCGCGAGCCGCCGTCTTTGATCGGCCGTCAGCACCTGCTCCGGATTGTCGAGCACACCGCTGCCCGCGACCACGTAGCCCGCCGGGATCGTGATGGAGTAGTCGATGTCGCCATACTCCAGATAGAACTCGCCCTGGCCCAGGTAGGGCTCGATGTTCCACCCGCGAACGTCGTCGTACACGGCCATCCGCGGATACCACTGCGCGATCTCGTAAAAGCTTCCGTCTCTCGCCATCCTGTCGGAGCCGTACTCCGGCACGAGGAAGGCAAAGCTCATCGCGATCGTCGCGCGCCCGGCCGGCGGCAGCGGCCGGTCGAGTGCCACGCGCAGCATCGTATCATCCACGTGCAGTGTCGCGGCGCGGCCGTTCGTTCTGACGTCGCTCAGGTCGAACCCGCCGAGAAAGCCGCGTACCCCCCAGCGCGAATCGGCTGGATAGAGTGCCGCGCCTTTGCTGCCGGCCCGATACAGATTCTGATCCAGCTGTAGCCAGACGAATCGGAGAGTATCCGGCGAGTTGTTGGTGTAGCGGATGCTCACGGTCCCGCTGATCCGCTTGGCCGCGGTGTCGAGCTGGGCGGCGATCGTGTAGTCCGCGCGCTGCTGCCAGTAGTCGGGACCGGGCGAGCCGTCGGCGGATCGGTACCGGTTGGGTCCCGACCAAGTGCCCCGCTGCGGAAGAATGAAAAGATCCTCGTCGATTGTTCGCCACTGTACGGAAGACCGCGCGGAGGCGGGCGCCGCCGAATCGCCAGCCTTGCTTTCGAGGACGACGGAAGCATCGGCGGGGCGCGGGGCGGTGGTGACCGGCTGCTGCGGAGCGCAGGCGAGGCAGAAAAGCGCGAGGATGGTTCTTTTCATGGAGACGGGCGGAGTTGGAGGGTCGGATCTGGTTCTTGCAGGGTAACCAATGCACCACTACAGTGCCGCAGTGCGCGCTCCGAGGAAAGCCGACAAGCTGATCGCGGGCTGTGCCACCCGGGAAGGCACCGAGCGCTACCGCGGCCGCCACGCGTCGCGCCACGCCGAAGACTTCTACCGCCCGCTCGCCGACGTGCTCAGCGTCTCGTCAATCGGACTCGGCACATACCTCGGCGAATGCGACGGCAAGACCGACGCCGAGTACGCCGAAGCGGCGGCGCTCGCGGTGCGCTCCGGGATCAACCTGCTCGACAGCGCGATCAACTACCGGTGCCAGCGATCCGAGCGAGCCCTCGGCAAGGCGCTGCGCGCGTTGCTCTCCTCGGGCGCGGAAGCCCGCGACGAGATCGTCGTGTGCACCAAGGCCGGCTACATCCCGCTCGACGGCGCGCCGCCACCTACGCGGCGCGACTACAACGCGCACCTGAAGGCGCAATACTACGATCCCGGAATCGTCTCTCCGGAACAGGTGGTCGCCGGCGGACATTGCATCGCCCCGCGCTACCTGGCGGACCAGGCGCAGCGCAGCCGCCGCAACCTTGGCATCTCAACCATCGACATCTATTACCTGCACAACCCCGAGCAGCAGCTCGACGCGCTGTCGCGCGACGCGTTCGCCGACGCGATCGCGGCGGCATTCACCCAGCTCGAGCAGGAAGTCGCGGCCGGGAACATCGGCTGTTACGGCTGCGCGACGTGGAGCGGATTCAGGGTCGCGCCGGGCGACAAGGCACACCTCTCACTCGCCGAGCTGCTGAAAATCGCGGCGACAGTCGGCGGCACCGACCACCATTTTCGCGTCATACAGCTGCCGATAAGCCTCGCGATGCCGGAGGCGGTCCGCGTGCCGACGCAGCCACTGGGTAACGCCGTAGTTCCGCTGTTACAGGCGGCCAGCGAGCTCGGGATAACGGTGATCGCTAGCGCCCCGCTGATGCAGGGTCAGCTCACCCGCGGGCTGCCGGCCAAGCTCGCAGAAGCGTTCCCGGATCTCGCGACCGATGCACAGCGCGCGGTGGCGTTCGTCCGCTCGCTCCCGCGGGTCACCTCCGCTCTGGTCGGCATGAAGAGCCCGGCGCATTTGCGGGAACAGCTGGAGGCGGTCAAGCGGTGATTAGTGATTAGTGATTGGTGATTAGTGACAACCGCCGTCACCAATCACCAATCACTCATCACTAATCACTAATCACCTTGTTATCACAACCGGCGTCACGCGCAGACTGAGATTATGATTGATCCTCAGGCCGGCGATTCCATCCGTTTGCTGCAGCGCGGACTTGCTCAGCGCCCCCGCGACTACGTCGTTGACGACGAACCTCACCGAGTCGCCGGCGACGCGCACCTGGAGCCGGTAGGTCTGTCTCCCCAGCGAGTCCGCAGCCGGCACCGCGGGTGTCTTCCGCCAGGCGATCAGGTCGTGCGTCGCATCACCCTGGCGGTGTTTCACGAGCATCTCACCCGTCCCCGCTACCATGAAGTACACGTACTCCTGGGCGGGCGTGTCGAGGTTCCGGCCGGCGAACATCAGCCCGAACGACTCCCGATGCCGCGGCGCGGCGAGCTGCTCGATCGTCGAGCTCACAGTGTAGTTACCCGTGGCCGCGTCCCTCGGGGAATAGATGATGTGCGCCGGACCCGTCGTAATCTCCCATGTGTTTCCGGAGACGACGTACTTGGCGTCGGCGATGTTCGTGGTCGCGCGGTCCGTCCGGCCGAGGTATCCGGCGGGCAGGCCGCCCGCGCCGGTCGGCCTCAGGTCCGGATCCGCCTCCGTCTGGACGGCCGGCGCAGCCGCGCCGGTGTCCGCCGTGCCGCTGCTGGCGGCGGGCGCGCACGCCCCGAGAACAAGACCGAATATCAGCACCCTTTTCCGCATTTTTCCACCCTCGCTTGAGACATGTAACGGAACCCGGGGAAGACCCCATGGCCAACGTCACGCAGGTTATGTGCGCGAATCTTGCTATCTGGACCGGTTAAAACCACCCTCCTCTACAGGAGCAGACCTCAATGGCGGCGAAAAAATCATCGCGGAGCAAGTCCGCGGCACGGGGCAAGTCGAAGCGGACGGCGAAGCGAAGCCCCGCCAAGCGCAGCGCGAGCAAGCGCGGCTCGACGAAGCGTGGAGGCATGGCGAAGCGTAGCTCCGCCAAGCAAAGCTCGGCGAAACGCGGCAGCGGGCGCAAGTCGGCCACGAAGCGTCGCTCGTCCGGCAGGAAGACCAGCCCGCGGGCGCGGGCACGGGCGATCGTAAAGCGTACGCAACGGGTCGCGACCACGGTCGCAAAGCAGGCGGTTGATCTCGCCCAGTCGGCCGGGCACAAGATCAGCGAGACCGCCAGCCAGGTAACCGACAGGTTCTAGGGCGGTGCGGGAACGGGTGAGGCTTCTCGACGAGAGGCCTCACCTTTCTTATTGTATGTGGCTCGCGAACCAGTCGCGGACCACGGCCGCGACGAACTCGCGGTCGTGATCCACCGTGATTATGTGGCCGCCCCGCTCCACGAATGTCAGACGCTTTTCGTTCGCGGGAATCTTACTATAGGCGTACCTCGCGATTTTCCGCGAAACCCGGTTATCGTTCCATGACTGGAGTATCAGCGTGGGCGCCGTGATCGATCGCAACGCCTTCCTGGCGGTCCGGGTGACCTCGAGCAGCTGCCGGATCGCGCTCGCGGTCGTGACTCCGTACGCCAGATTCTTCGCGCGCTCCTCGGGGTCGTGTATCGAAAGGTCGTTCTGGGCTTTGAATTGCCCGACAAACGGCCCCCATAACCGATGGAGCCGCGCCGCCACGGCGAGCGAGCGGGGCATTCCGACGTACGGCGCGAGCAGCACCAGCGCGGGCAGCCGCGGCGCGTTCGCCGCTATGATCGCGGCAAGCGCTCCACCCATCGAAAGTCCCGCCAGACCGACCGCCCTGAACGACGGCAGCATCGAGTCGTATTCAGCGCGCGCGTGCTCGATCCACTCGGCGGCGCGCGATCGGGCGAAATCGTCCACGGTAGTGCCGTGCCCGGGAAGCAGCGGAGCTTTGACCGTGAATCCGGCCGCGTGCAGAGCGGCGGCGAGGTAGCCAAAAGTCTGGGGAGTGTCGCCGAAGCCGTGCAGGAGCAGGACGGCCGAGTCGCCCGTCCCGCGAAGGTCTATGGGCCCGGCGCCGGGAATCAGGCCGGCGATAGCGCGAGCTGGTTGCGGTTGATCACGTACGACGTGCCCTTCCGCTCCGCGACTCCCGCTCCAACGAGGCGCCCCAACGCCAGCGATATCGACTCCCGCGTCGCGCCCACCATCTCGCAGATGAGCCTGTAGTCGGACGGCGATACGACCAGCGTGCCGTTCGCCTTGGTGGACGGATCGTGGCTCAGGCGATCGAGCGCGGCCAGCACGCGGGCGTCCACCGACGCGGCCGCGAAATCGTGCAGCCGCTGGAGAATCGCGGCGCGCTCCGTCACCATCTGACTGGTCAGCGCGATGGCGCAGACGGGCTGCTCGCGCAGGAGCGCGCGGTAGCCGTCGAAGTTGAGATGCAGTGTCTCGCTATGGACCGCGGCGTACGCATTCGTGGCGTAAGATGCATCCGGCGACAGACCTTCGCAGCCGAACGTCTCCCGCTCGAACGCGACCCACGACACGAAGTCGCGCTTGTTCCGCCCGCTGTTGCTCAGCACGATCCGCCCGCTGGCGACGACGAAAAGTCCGTTGGCCGGCGCGCCCCGCTCGTACAACGCGAATCCCGAAGGCCAATTCGCCTTCGCGCCGTACCCCGCGAGGACCTCGAGGTCATTCGGCGTGAGCTGTCCTGGCTGGAAGTGTCCGTTCTCCGACATTTGCAGGCACCGGTTGACGACCGCTCACCATTGCAATCACCGCGCCCGTTCGAAATCACTCCTCCAGCTCGGCCAGCGCGTGGCGCAGGGCGGCGCGGAGCGCCTCCTCCCGATCCGCCGACGGCGGCACCGCGCCCGAGATCTTCGAGAAGGTGGCCAGCATCTCATCTTCCACGAATCGGCGATTGGGGGCCGCCATGCCGAGTCCGGCCAGCGATCTGACCGCCACTTCGCGCAACAGCGCGAGCGTGGCCGGCGACAGCGCGACCAGGCTGTCGGGAGCCGGCGCCTTTGGCGCCGCGTCCCGCTTCCGCCGCGGCGCGGCGAACAGGGCGCTCACCGGAGCGAGCGATACGACGAACGATCCCTCAGTATGCTCGTGCCAGTCCGCCACCACCCCGCGGCGCCGGAGCGAGAAGAGCAGCTTCTCCACCGCGGGCTTCACCACGGCCACGCCGCCCTCGCTGGACTTGCCGCGCCCGGTGATCACCAGCACGTCCCCCGCCCCCGACATCTGCTTTTCGCGGAGCCAGGACTCGGCGCGCGTCGTCGCCTCCGCAGCCGACGGGAGCGACGCGCGCAGATTCAGGGTGCGGCCGGCCCCGAACGAAGCCTCGTCCAGCGCCCGCAACACGCCGGGCACCCGCCGTCCCGCCAGAGACCGGCTCCGCCGCGACACGCGGTGTGCTCCGCTATCGCAGCGCCGCCGTCAGCGCCACTCCGTCGAGCCGCTCGAGCGGCGTAACGCCAAGCGCCCGGGCGAGCGTAGGCGCCATGTCCACGACGCGCACCGTCTGCTGGTGCATCCCGGCGCTGAAGGGCGCGCCGAAGAAGATGATCGGCACCCGGGCGTCATAGTCGTGCGGTGTCCCGTGCGTGGCGTAGGTGCCCGCGCCCCAGTAGCTGTACGGCGTCAGCGTGATTACCAGGGCGGCTTCGTCGTCGCCGGGCCGGAACATGTGCAGCCAGCGCCGCGCGATGTGGTCCTGCACCGTGTCCTTGCGCGCGAGCTCGCTGAGCCGGTCCACGCGCAGCACGCCGGGAATGCGCGCCGCGCCGTCGGCGAACGCCGCGACCAGCGCGTCGACGTTCACGTTCCCGAGCCGGGCACGGTCGAGACTCAGCACGCCGCTCCCGAATCTGATGGCGGTCGTGTCTCCGCCGCCGTCACTAATCATCTGCCGCGCCTGCGCCACTACCGGGCCGATGAACACCCGAGTCGCTTCGGGATTCTTCGTCTTTCCGCTGACGTCTATGAAGGGAGCGACGCCGTGGTCCCCCGTGAGCGCGACGATGATGTTGCCGCGGCCGCGCAGCGTGAACAGGGAGTCGAGGAACCGGCCGAGCATGCGGTCGAGCCGGAGCATGTGGTCGTGGACCTCGCGCGAGTCGGGTCCGAACGCGTGCCCGGTGCCGTCCATCCCCGAGAGCGAGACCGCGAGCATGTCCGTTCGTCCGCCGGCGCCGAGCTGCATTCGGTTCACTCCCTCGAGCGCCAGCTCCAGCGTGACGTCGTCTATCCACGGGTAGTTTGGCAGCAGATATCCAATCGCCGCGGAATCCTCCGGCGCGAAGTGCGGAAACACGAAGTCGCGTCCGAGGTTCTCGACCGGGACGCTGTCCGGCTCCGTGTACGCGCTCGCGGGGAGCAGCAGGTCCCACGCCTTCCCCGCGTACGAGTGCGGGATGCGCCGCGCGTTGAAGTCGCGCACCCACCGCGGCAGCTCGCTGGCGTAGTAGCTGCTCGTCACGAACGCGCCGTTGCCTTCACCCGACCACGCCGGCGAGAACCAGAACACCTGCGCCTTGCTCTTGCCTATGGGAAGGATCGCGCCCCTGTCCTTGCGGGAGACCGACAGGACGCGCGTCGACGGATCGCGCGCCAGCAGCCAATCGGTGAGTGTCGTTCCCTCGAATCGGTGCGGCGACGCGCCCTGACCGATCGTGCCGGTGAGAATCGTGCTCGGATCCGCCACGCCCGCGCTGTTCGACGCTATGCCGGTGTGTACCGGAAACCGCCCCGACATCGTGCTCGCGTGTCCCGGCGCGGTCTCCGTGATTGCGTGGTCCTGGTACCCGTTCTGGAACACCGCGCCCTCGCGATACAGCAGCGCGAGCCCGCCGTCGAGTTGATGCTTCCACCGGTCGTAGTAATCGGGGAGCAGCTGATCCACCGTGATGAACACGACCAGCTTCGGTTGCGCGGCCTGTGCAGGCTGCTGCAAGGTGGCGGCGCAGCCGGCGATCGAAACGCAAACGGCGAAGAAGACGAATCGGAAACGCATTGCTCAGGGCCTGGGGGAGAAAACCAGAGGACTGCCGAACGCGGTCGTGACCGCGATGCGCCATCCCGCGGGAGTCTTTACGAATACACGCTCGGACACGCCGGTGCTGACGGAATCTCCATAGCGTACATCGTAGCGATAGGTGCCATACACGACACCGGGCGCCAGCGGTACCACGGTGAGGTCCCGGGCCATCAGCGTGTCGGGCCAGCTCGTGCTGGTCCGCGCCGGCCAATTCTCGAAGCCGAGCTCGAGCCCGTCCGGGCCGTTCCGCGCGAGCCGCGGGCTTTGCAGATACGTGGCGATGTAGCGCGGACGGTCCCGCTTGTGGATCGCGTCGATGTTCTCGCGAAACAGCGCGAGCGCCTCGGCACTATCGGCCACGGTTGACGTTTGCGCGACGGGCGTGGCGACGGTCGCAGTCGCGCACGCGACGGCGGTCAGCAAGGCGAAGAACAGCGGGATGCGCATCATAGGCATTGGGTTGGTGGGGGCCGAAAACTCTCCCGCCCACATTGTCCTAGGATACAGCGCGCGCGCTGGTCCGGCTACGCGGCGGCCTCGAGAGCAGGCGATGCCGCCAGCAAGCGACTCACGCAAATCTCGTCACAGCGAATCCGGCGCGGGCAGCGCAGGCAGTCGTGGCGAATCTTTTCCGGATATCCCGCGCGATCCGCCAAGGCATATCCGGCCGACTCGAAAAACGCCGGCGTGAGAGTGAGCGCGAACAGCTCGGTTATGCCACGCTTGAGCGCGAGCGTTTCGACCTGCCGCACGATCCGCCTGCCCAGCCCCGTGCCGTGCGCCTCGCGCACGATGGCGAGCGACGACACCTCGGCCAGCGACGGTGAATATTCTTTCAGCGCGCCGCAGCCGAGCAGCTTGCCGCGCCGGTCCACCGCGACGACGAAGTCGTCGAGCGCGTGCACCACCGAGTCGAGCGACCGCGGAAGCATGATCCCCTCGGCCGCGTATCCGTTCACCAGCCGCACGATCGCGTCCGCGTCGGCGCGCCGCGCGGGACGAAGCGTGACCTCATCCTGCCGTGGCGCCAACGACCGGAGGCTCTGCTGAATCACGCGACGACTCCTTCCAGGATCGCGAGACCCCTGGCCAGATCGTCCCGATCGGCGACCAGCGGCGGGAGCAGCCGGAGCGTGTAATCACCCGCGGAGAGAATCAGCAGGCCCGCGTCGAGCGCCCGCGCCACGACACCGGCCGCGGGCTCGACGACGTCGATCCCCCATATGTAGCCGACGCCGCGCACCGCTCGCACGCGCGGCGTGCTCGCCGCCAGCTCGGTGAGCATCCCTTCGATAAAGAGCCCGTTATCCGCCACGTTCTCGAGCAGCGCTTCGTCCGACAGCCTGTCGAACACGTGCAGCGCGACGGAGGCCACGAACGGTCCCCCACCGAAGGTCGTCGCGTGGTCGCCCGGCTGAATCGTCTTCGCGATCTCCGGCGAGAGCAGCACCGCGCCCATCGGAAGGCCGCCGGCGAGCGGCTTCGCGAGCGTGAGCATGTCGGGCACGACGCCGCTCTGCTCGTAGGCGAACAGCGTCCCCGTCCGGCCGAGCCCGCACTGCACCTCGTCGAAGATCAGGGCGATCTCGCGCTCGCTCGTCAGCCGCCGCAGCCCCTGCAGGAACGCGGGATCGAGCACCCGCACTCCCCCCTCGCCCTGCACCGGCTCGGCTATCACTGCCGCGACAGTGTCGCTATCGAGCATGCGTGCGAGGTCGTCCAGATCGCGCTCGGAGATCGAGATCCCCGGCGCGAGCGGCCGGAACGGCGCGCGGTAGGACGGCCGGTCAGTGGCCGCGAGCGAGGCGAACAGCCGGCCATGGAAGCCGCCACGGAGCGCGACGATCTCGTGCTTCCGCGAGCCGCCGATGGTCCGCGCCCACCGCCGCGCGAACTTGAACGCGCCTTCGTTCGCCTCCGCGCCGGAGTTGCAGAAGAACACCGACGAGGCGAACGACCGGTCGACGAGCCGCTGCGCCAGCGTCTCGCCGGCCCCGGTCGCGTACAGGTTGGACGTGTGCAGCACGCCCGTGTCGGCCGCGGCCGCGATCGCCTCGCGGATCCCCGCGTCGCCATACCCCAGCGCGTTCACTCCGATTCCGCTGGCGAAATCGAGATAGCTTCGGCCGTCGGCGCCGAGCAGCTCGACGTCGCGCCCGCCGACTATCTCGAGCGGCGCACGCTTGTACGTCCCGAGGATCGCCGACCGCTGCGAGATGGTCGCCTGTTCGTCGAGGACCGGCAGAGAGAGCGTCGTCACGCGGCGAGACTCGGCGCGAGTGTCATGGTCGTACCCAGCGCGCCATCGAGAACTCCGGCGAGCGACGCGATCCGCACCGACGGAACCCCTCCGGCCAGCGCGGCATGCGCGGCCTCGAGCTTGGCGGCCATGCCGTTCGACGCGGTGCCGCTCGCGATCAGACCGCGCGCCGTCTCCACGTCGAGATTCCCGAGCACGATTCCCTCCGCGCCGAAGACGCCGTCCACATCAGCGATGAGAAGCAGCTCGGCCGCGCCGGTGGCGACCGCGATCGCGGCCGCCGCGTCGTCACCGTTCACGTTGAGCGCGCCGGGCCCGTCCGCGTTCTTCGCCAATGGCGAGATCACGGGTAGATAACCCGCGCCGAGCAGCGTCGCGACGACCGCGCTGTTGACGCGGCCGGGCATGCCCACGTGGCCGAACTCCTCGATGCCCAGCGGCTGCGCCTCGATGAATCCGCCGTCCTCGCCGGAGATGCCGACCGCCGGAATTCCGGCGCCGGCAAGCAGCGACACGAGCCGCTTGTTGACCAGGCCCGATAGCACCATGCGCACGACGGCGATGTCCTCCTCGGAAGTGACCCTGCGGCCGCCGCTGAACCCGGGCGATCGGCCCAGCTTCCGCTGCATCTCCGAGATCTCCTCGCCGCCGCCGTGCACGACGCACATCGCGCCCGGCGCGGCGCTCCACGCCGCGGCCAGCACGGAAGCCAGCGCGGGCGACGACTGCGCGCGCCCGCCGATCTTGACGACCGTCTTCACGCGGGCAGCCCGAGGCGCTCGTCCAGGCCGAGCAGGAGATTGGCGTTCTGCACCGCCTGCCCCGCGGCGCCCTTGAGCAGGTTGTCGATCGCCGCGACGATCACGAGCGTGGGCTGCCGCACGTTCGCGGCGGCGTGCACGCTCAGGCGCACGACGTTGCGATGCACGACGTCGCGCAGGGAGGGCGGCGAATCGACGACTTCGACGAACGGCTCGCCCGCGTAGAACCCGCGCCACAGCGCGGCGGGATGCGCGAGCCCGGTGGCGAGCGGAACGGTGATCGTCGCGAGAATGCCGCGCGCCACGGGCAGCAGGTACGGCGTGAACAGAACGTCGGCGTCGCCGCCGAGCTCGCGCACCAGCGCGTTCATTTCGGCGAGGTGACGGTGCACGTTACCGGGCGCGTACGCCCGGAAGTCTTCGGCGACCTCGGCGAACATCAGCTCCTGCTTGGGCGCGAAGCCCGCGCCCGTCACTCCGCTGGCGGCGTTGACGTTGATCGTCGCGCCCGCGCGCACGAGCCCGCGCGCGAGCAGCGGCGCGAGTCCGATCAGCACGGCGGTGGGATAGCAGCCGGGATTCGCGACCAGCTCGGCGCCCGCGAGCGTGTCCCGCATGATCTCGGTCAGCCCGTACGGCGCGGCGGTCGGGCTGTTCCCGGGGCGGAAGTCGGACGAGAGATCGATCACGCGCGCGCCGGCCTGCCGCGCGGCGTCCACCCACCCGGCGGACGCGCCGTGCGGCAGCGCGCTGAACACCATCTGGGCGTCGTCGAGCTTGACGTCGTCGGGCGCGAGAAAGGTGATCTCGCTCGCGCCGAAGCGCGCGCGCTGCCCCCGCTGGCCGTTGGCCGCGGCGAACGCCAGCTCCATCCCCGGATGGCGCGCGACCAGCCCGCACAGCTCCCTGCCGGTATAGCCGCTCGCGCCCAGGATTCCGACCGCAACCTTATGCATCTACTATGCATAATCTTGCAGTGCGGTTATGTCAACAAGGCGCTGCGTGCTGCGCTTTTCCCCATCGCCGGAGTCAGCCCTTTTCGCCGATCTCCCGTATCCGTTGCAGCAGTTTTTGTCTTCCAGCTGCGGACCGGCAGATGATCAACACGGTGTCATCCCCGCCGACTGTGCCGAGCACCTCCGGCCACCCCTGTGAATCGAGCGCCACCGCCGCGGATTGAGCTCCGCCGGGAATCGTCCGCATGACTATGAGCTCGCCCACGCCGTCCGCCCGCAGGAACAGCTGCGGCAGGATCGACTCGATCGCCAGCGCCGGGGTCGTCGCCTGATCGGGGGCGGAATATCGCGGCCCGTCCGGACTCGGCACGCGCGCGACCCGGAGGTCGCGCAGATCGCGGGAGAGCGTGGCCTGGGTCACGTCCCAGCCACGGCTCCGCAACAGCCGCCGCAGCTCCTCCTGACTGGAGACCCGGCGGGAGCCGATGATGTCGAGAATGGCGGACTGCCGGTCGGACTTATTGGCCATCACTAAGAGCGCTCTTGGCTGTTGGCTATTGGCTGTTGGCTAAAGCCCACAGGTGAACCATTACCGTACGTGGCCCAAAATATACTTGACGGGGGCTCCCAAAGCGTATTTATTCACTATTCGTGCATAATTACACGATCTGAGTAGTTAGCCAAAAGCCAATAGCCAACAGCCAAGAGCTTCCAGCCATGTCTACCATCGTTCTCGCCTACTCCGGCGGCCTCGACACCTCGATCATCGTGCCGTGGCTCAAGGAGCACTACGATGCGCGCGTGATCTGCGTCGCCGCCGACGTCGGGCAGGGCGACGAGCTGGAGGGCGTGCGCGCCAAGGCCATCGCCTCCGGCGCGGACGAATGCTTCGTCGAAGATCTGCGCGAGGAGTTCGTCACCGACTACATCTGGCCTACGCTTCGCGCCGGCGCGACCTACGGCCGGAAGTACCTGCTCGGCACCTCGATGGCGCGTCCGCTGATCGCAAGGAAGCAGGTGGAGATCGCCCGCCAGGTCGGCGCGACCGCGCTCGCGCACGGCTGCACCGGCAAGGGCAACGACCAGGTGCGCTTCGAGCTGACGTACGCCGCGTTCGCCCCCGACCTTCCGGTCATCGCGCCCTGGCGCTGCTGGGACATCCGCAGCCGCGAGGACGCCATCGCGTACGCGCAGGCGCACGGTGTGCCGATCACGGCGACGAAAGAAAAGATCTACTCGCGCGACCGCAACATCTGGCACATCTCGCACGAGGGCGGAGTGCTGGAGGATCCCGCGGCGTCTCCGCCGGCGGATCTCTTCATGCTCAGCACGTCGCCGGAGGAAGCTCCCGACGAATCGGAAGAGGTCACGATCGGCTTCGACAAGGGCACGCCGGTGACGGTGAACGGGCGCGCGCTCGGCGCGGTGGCGCTGCTCTCCACGCTGAACGCGATCGGCGGGCGGCACGGCGTAGGGCGGATCGACCTCGTGGAAGACAGGCTCGTGGGAATGAAATCGCGCGGCGTGTACGAGACGCCTGGCGGATCGCTGCTCTACGCCGCGCACAGCGAGCTCGAGCAGCTCGTGCTCGACCGGCGCACGCTCGCGGCGAAGGACCTGATCGCGCACAGCTACGGCGAGCTGGTGTACGACGGCCGGTGGTGGAGCACCGAGCGCGACGCGTACGACGCGTTCGTGAACGTCACGCAGGAGCGCGTCTCCGGCGAAGTGACGCTGCGGCTGTTCAAGGGCTCGATCATCGTCGCCGGCCGCTCGAGCGAGTTCGCGCTGTACGACGAGAATTTCGTCACCTTCGGCGCCGACGACGTCTACAACCAGGCGGACGCGGCCGGCTTCATCCGGCTGTACGGGCTCTCGACCAAGGTGCAGGCGCTCCGCGACAAGGCGCGCATCGACGCCGCTCCGTCGGGAAAGCGGGCCATAGCGTGACGCAGTCGCCGCCACCCGGGGACGCTGCCCGGGGCGACGGCGCCGGGAGAAGCCACAAGCTCTGGGGCGGCCGCTTCAAAGCCGGCCCGGCCGCCGCGCTCACCGCGGTCAACCGTTCCATAGAAGTCGACTTCCGCTTGTGGCCGTACGACGTCTGGGCTTCCCAGGCGTGGGCGGGCGCGCTCGCGAGCGCGGGCGTGCTTACCGCCGACGAGAGCTCGGCGATTCAGGCAGGGCTCGCTCAGGTCGCGAAGCGGTTCGAGAGCGGCGCGCTGCCGGTGGATTCGGACGAAGACGTGCACACGATGATCGACCGGTTGCTGCACGACGAGATCGGCGACGTCGCTTCGAAACTGCACACGGGGCGAAGCCGCAACGATCAGGTGTCGACCGCCACGCGGCTGTGGACCATCGGCTCGATCGACTCGATCGAATCGGAGCTCCGGGCGCTGCAATCGATCATTCTGCGGCACGCCGAGTCGCTCACCGACGCGGTGATGCCGGCGTACACGCATCTTCAGCGCGCCCAGCCGGTCTCCGCCGCGCACTGGATGCTGTCGCATTTCTGGCCGCTCGAGCGCGACTGCAACCGGATCACCATGGCTTCGATAGCGGCGTCCTCGCTGCCGCTCGGATCCGGCGCCATCGCGGGATCCGCGTACCGCGTACCGCGCGACGAGCTTCGGGAGAACCTCGGCTTCATCCGGTTGTCCGAGAACAGCATCGACGCCGTGGGCGACCGCGATTTCATCGCCGACATGCTGTACGCGATGTCCATGATCGGCGTGCACCTGTCGCGGCTGGCGGAGGACATGATTCTGTTCGGCTCGTCGGAGTTCGGCTTCATCCGCTTCGGCGACACGTTCACGACGGGCTCGAGCATGATGCCGCAGAAGCGGAATCCCGACGCAATGGAAATTGCCCGCGGGTTCGCCGCCCGCTCGCTCGGCGGAATTACTTCGATCCTGGCTACGATGAAAGGATTGCCGAGCGGCTACAACAAGGATCTGCAGGACGACAAGCGGATTCTGTTCGACGTCGTGGACAGCGCGCTGCTCGTGCTGCCGGCGGTGACCGGCGCGCTGGCCGAGTGCACGTTTCAGGTGGACGTCATGGAGCGCGCGGTGTCGAGCGGGATGATGGCGACGGACCTGGCCGATTATCTGGTGGGCAAAGGAGTGAGCTTCCGCGACGCGCACGGCGCGGTCGGAAGTCTCGTGCGCGCAGCGGAAGAAGCCGGCTGCGAGCTGAGCGAGCTGCCACCGGAGCGGTTCACGAGCGCGCATGCGTCGTTCGGCGCCGATGCGCGGGAATGGTTGGATGCACGGGCGTCGATCGCGCGGCGAGATGTTGCGGGTGGAACGGGGCCGAATGCCGTGCGGAAACAAGTCGAGGCGGCAAAGTCCGCCCTCGCCGAGTCCACGAGCTCATTCCAAGCGGAATCCAGGCCGTGAGCAGCGAGCTGTTAGCAATCAGCAATCAGCAACTGCGATTTGGACGTTCCTGGGATTTCGCGGCAAACGCACTGGCACGTCCAATATGTCAGTTCCTGAGAGCTGTCAGCTAACAGCTCACTGCTCACGGCCTGGATTCCAGTGAGCCCCACTCGTAGGCAGCTGCGCAAAAAGCCCCCGCGTCTCCGCGGGGGCTTCTCTTTTACGAAGCTGCAACCTCCTTAGAACTCAATTCCGAATGTGATCGGAACGAACTGCAGCTGCGGGTCGCCGCTGATCGTGTGCAGCCTGGCTTCGACGAACGTGCCAAGGCCCGAGAGCTGGAACTTCGCGCCCACGCCGGCGTTGATGCCGAAGTCCGTGCGCGACTCGCCACCCTTGGGCTTCACGTTGTACGAGCCGACACCACCAATCACGTACGGCCGCATGCCCACGCCGCTGAACGCGTACGTGATGTTGACGTTACCACCGGCGATGCGAACGTCCTCGTTCGTGAAGATGCCCTCGTCCTTCCCGGTGAAGTTGTTGTAGAAGCCTTCGAGCCGGAATCCGACCGGCGACATCGGCATGTTGATGCCGAGGTGGGCCGCGGCGTTGTAGCCGACCTTGTGGCTATCGCTCAGATCGGAGAGCGGAATGGACGCGCCCGCCGACAGGCCGATCGTAAAGGGACGCTGCGCTTCCGCGCTTGAGGCGCTGATCACCAGCGCCGCGCCAACTACGAAAGCAGACAGAATTCTACGCATTTTTCGAAATCCTCTTTTATCTGGTTCAGTCGCGCGTACGCTTGCCTAATTCTCTCTCGCGCGACGGGTAACAGTGGTACCCCGCCTCACGCCAAAGTTCGACCAATTCAACAGTTTTGATCGTACGTTTTTTGCCGCCCTTGCGCACCCATTGCAATAATATTCCTATTTTTCTAGGTTTATTTGTAATGAGAGGCTATTCCGTTGCTATCGCTGCACTTGCGCTCGGGGTAGAAAGCAAGTGGCTTGACAACCTGCTGTCGCATAATCGCGTGAGCGGAGTCACCCAGGCGAGGCAGGGAGTTCCGCGGAGACTCGGGCCCGGCGCGCTGCATGTGATCGCGACAGTCCACCGGCTCAATCGAGAGCTGCAGATCCCCGTCGGCGCCGCCCTCCGGCTCGCGCACGCCCTTTGGGACTACACCCAAACTTCCGACCAACTCGACGCCGCAACCGTCCGTACCGGCGAGCTCGAGCTTCGCCTGGACCGGGCGGAGGTGCGGGCCCGTGTCGCGGCGGCCGTGGCCGAGGCTTTGGAGATGGCGCCGCGCACAAAACGCGGGAGACCGCCGAAACGAGACCGAGCGACGACCCGGCCGCGGTGAATTCCATGGATCGGACGGAGCCCCTATCGTAGCCTGCGACACCCACCGATCCAACCCACAAAAAAGAAGCGCCCCCTTTTCAGAGGGCGCTTCTTCATTCTGCCTTGGTCAGCTCGCGCCGGCCCGGGTCACGTTCTCTGCCGCGGGGCCCTTCTGCCCCTGCACTACGTCGAACTCGACAGCGTCGCCTTCTGCCAGCGACTTGAAGCCACTGCCACTGATCGCGCTGTAATGGACGAAGCAGTCCTTCGTGCCATCATCAGGGGTGATGAAGCCAAACCCTTTCGCATCATTGAACCACTTCACCTTTCCGGTCGTGCGCATTCCTACTCCTGCAATTGGTAACGTGACGCCGCGGAGCGAGCTTTGACTACTCCTGCCATCGGCTTGTGGCGGGACCGAATCGACCCCCCGCCCTGGATCCATGCTTCGGGGCTGCTGCGCACCCCCGCCGCACAGCGCAAAAAGTAAGTAGGCCGGGTGCCTTCGACAATACCGCCACCTTCCGGCGCAATCGTTCCGCCTCCAACCGTACGGTTCAGGGCTCCTCCACCCGGACCCCGGTCACGAAGTGGTCGCTCTTGCCGAAGCACGACGTCGGCACGTTCCGGTGCTCCTCGTACCTGAGCGCGACCCGCTTGCCGATGCTCGCCTGAACGTCGGCAGCGACCGCGTTGTCGCGCACGCTGAAACGGAAGATCTCCGGAGCCACGCCCGGCACGTTGGTCTCCGCCAGCTCTCCCTCCCACGTCGCGCACACCACGCCCTGCTTGGCGAAGTTCTGCACGTAGCCGTACCGCTCGCCGCTCTCGTACACGACGTTGAGCGTGACCGCGGCCCACACCGCGAAGATCAGCAGCGGCACGATTATCAGCGCCGCGAGCACGCGCGTGGACCAGCGCTTGTGCCACGGCTTCTGCACGACGATCGGCTTGGCGACCGCCGGGGGAACGGTGGATTCGCCCGTCGTTCGCTCCCGGTCCGCATCCTTCGCCGGAAGCGCCGGAAGCGGCGGGGGCGGCGGCGGGGGCGGCGGCGGTGCGTCGGCGGGATCCGGCAAGCCGGAATCTTCCGTGTCGTCGGGAGTTCTGGGCTCGGTCATCGCTGCATTTTCCGGTTGAATGCGGCCAGCATCGACTTCAACGACTCTAACCCCTTGGACTGCATCGTGAGGGCCAGCGATTTAGCTTTCGGGTACTAATCATATGTCGCTTCGCACAGCAAATCCGAGCGCTATCCATCCGCGTCGGGAGACCGTGACGGTCTCCGTCGGCGGGGTGCCGGTCGGATCCGGTCATCCGATAGTGGTCCAGTCGATGACCAATACCGACACCGCGAACGCCGAAGCTACCGCGCAACAGGTGGCGGCGCTCGCCGCCGCGGGCTCCCAGCTCGTCCGGATCACAGTCAACAACGAAGATGCCGCCGCCGCGGTGCCCGAGATCGCCACGCGGCTCGAGGACCTCGGCTGCGCGGTCCCGCTGATCGGCGACTTCCATTACAACGGCCACCTGCTGCTCGCGCGCTTCACCGACTGCGCCAGGGTTCTCGCGAAATACCGCATCAACCCGGGCAATGTGGGCACCAAGCGGCGCGACGAGAACTTCCAGACGATCGTCCGCATCGCGGCCGACAACGGCAAGCCGGTGCGCATCGGCGTGAACTGGGGCTCGCTCGACCAGGACCTGCTCACCCAGATGATGGACGCCAACGCGCTCGCGGCCGAGCCCGCTGACGCGCGCGACGTGTACATCGAAGCAATGCTCGCGAGCGCGCTCCGCTCCGCCGAGCTGGCGGAAGCGACGGGACTCGGCCACGACCGGATAATCATCTCCGCGAAGGTTTCCGCGGTGCAGGATCTGCTCGACGTGTACCGGCGGCTCGCCGTGCGCTGCGATTTCCCGCTGCACCTCGGGCTCACGGAAGCGGGCCTCGGCAGCAAGGGAATAATCGCGAGCACCGCCGCGCTCTCGATCCTGCTCGCCGAAGGGATCGGCGACACGATCAGAGTGTCGCTCACGCCGCGCCCCGGCGGCGACCGCACCGAGGAAGTGCAGGTTGCGCAGCAGATCCTCCAGTCGCTCGGTCTCCGCAGCTTCGCGCCGCAGGTGAGCGCGTGCCCCGGCTGCGGCCGCACGACATCCACGTTCTTTCAGCAGATGGCCGAGGACATTCAGGGCTACCTGCGCGAGCAGATGCCGGCGTGGCGCGCGCTCTATCCGGGCGTCGAGGACATGCGCGTCGCCGTCATGGGCTGCGTCGTCAACGGTCCCGGCGAATCCAAGCACGCCGACATCGGCATCTCCCTGCCCGGCACCTTCGAGGACCCGGTCGCGCCCGTGTACGTCGACGGCAAGCTCGCCGTCACCCTCCGCGGCGACGGCATCGTCCCCGAATTCCTGCGCCTGCTCGAGGCCTATGTCGCTCGTCGGTATGCGCGAACGAGTGATGTTGCCGCGGAGGCCCGGGTGTAGTCGTTGGCGGGGCTCGGGGTCAGGTCCCGCACCGGCCCCGTGTTAGCGAGCGCAGTTTGCGAGCGTAGGGGCCGAGCGGGACCTGACCCCGAGCCCCGCCCCCGAGCGAAGCGAGGGCGTTGTTACCGGTCTACGCGTACTTCTCGAGACCAGCCGCGACTTCGTCGAGCTCGGACATGATCGGCGCGTCGAACCCCAGCTCGGCTAGACGCGAGTGGACGGCGCGGTACCAGCGGATCGTCGCTTCGCGTCCAGCCTTGAACCGGCTCCAGATCGTGTCCGGATCCTGCGTGCGCCGAAGGTCGGCGAGTATCGAGCTGCCGTTGTGGATCTTGTCAGCGGCGCAGACCCAGCGCGCGCGCTCGGGAGCCTGCGCAAGCCGGTCGAGGTAGTCCTGCTTCTTCTGCTCGCCGTCGAGCGGATCGCCGTTGTCGTCCGTCTCCCTGTGGGTCACGGCGAGCACCGTGTCGAGGACGGTTTGTCCGAATTTGTCGCCGATGCGGTGGCACAGCGAGTGACTCGTGTACCCGTCGCGCACGCAGTCCTCGATAACGTCGTGCAGGATCCCGGCGATCACCGTGTCCTCGTCCTGGCCGTAGCGCGTGAGAATCACGGCGACGTTGGCGGGGTGCGTCAGGTAGGGCAGGGCCGTGCCTTTTCTTACCTGCCGGTCGTGATGCTTCGCGGCGAATGCGAAGGCGTGGTTGACCCGGTCCGAGTACCCCTTCATCCGACGAAATCGGTCATTCGTTCAATGTAGCGACAAGACATTTCATCTCACGCCGCCGCGCGCGGCCGGGCGAACCAGGCCACGATCGATTCCAATCCGTCCCGATCCTGCGTGTCGAACGCGCCCGGCTGGTCGGAATCGATGTCGAAGACGCCGAGCAGCACGCGATTGGCGTCGAACACTGGAACCACGATCTCGGAGCGCGAACGCGGGTCGCAAGTGATGTGACCGGGAAATGCGGTGACGTCGTCCGCGATGACGGTCTTTCCGGTTGCCGCGGCCGTCCCGCACACGCCGCGGCCGAACTCGATCTCGAGGCAGCCCACCGTGCCCTGGTACGGCCCGACGCGCAGGAGCTTCCCCGGCACGACGACCCGGTAGAAGCCCGTCCACAGATGCTGCATCGCGGTGTGGACCGCTGAGCTGATCGTGGCCATCGCGGCGATCTCGTCGTCGATCCCCTCGAGGACGACGTCGACCTGCCGAGCCAGCTCGGCATACGCCTCCGGCTTCGCGACGCCCGCGAGATCGAGCGTCGTCTCAGCCATGGCCTACTGAAAGATTCCGAAGTTGCGGAGCAGCCACCACAGAATGATGAAGATGAGGACCGTGCTGAAGCACCCTCCGCCCAGCTTCTTGGCGCCGTATCCCGCCGCCAGCCCTCGCAAGAGCTTGCTCATGAACTACTCCGTGACTGAGGATTTCCGTAAGCGATGCGCGGTACCCCTCTGCACACAATGTACCGGGCTGAGAACGAATGGAGCGCGCATTATGTTTCGAGGTGCCCGCTTCCGCCCTCGTGACACGCTCCCGGCACGGCCTCCACGCGCCGCCGGCGAACATTCATCTCGACGCCCGCTCCGCGCCCGGCACCGTGTTCGTGTCGCACGCGCACTCCGACCACTGCTCGTCCGCGCCGCGGATCATCTGCACGCGCGAGACGGCCACCCTCCACGCGAAGCGCAAGCGCGCGCGCGAAGCAGTCACGCTGGACTTCCATCGGCCTTTCACCTGCGGCGACGCCACGATCGAGCTGCTCCCGGCCGGACACACGCTCGGCTCGGCGATGGCGATGATCAGGTCGGAGAAGGGGACGATGGTCTACACCGGCGATTACAAGCTGCGCGACAATCCGTTCTCGCCGCCCGCCCTCATTCCGAGATGCGACGTGCTGGTGATGGAGTGCACGTTCGGCTCGCCGCTGTACCGCTTCCCGCCGGACGAAGAGCTGCTGTCGAAGCTGTTCGCGTTTCTCGACGAGACGCTGTCGATGGGACGCACTCCCGTCGTGCTCGCGTACGCGCTCGGCAAGGGGCAGGAAGCGCTGCACCATCTCACGCGCCACGGCTACGACGTGCTCGTGAAGGAGCCGACGGCCGCGGTGTGCGATCTCCACGTCGAGCTGGGATACGACTTTCCCGGTCCGGGCACGTGGGAGCGATTCGCGCCGGAGCTGCTGCCGGGGCGGGTGGTGCTGGCGACGCCCGGCTGGAAGAAGGATCCCGCGGCCGGCATACCGCGGGCGCGCACGGTCCAGCTCACCGGGTGGGAGTGCAATCCGCGCGCGCGGTACATGTACGGCAACTGCGATCTGGTGCTACCGATCTCGGACCACGCGGACTTCGACGACCTGGTGCGAACCGCGGTCGAGAGCGGCGCGTCGACGATCTATACCGTGCATGGGTCGCCGGTGTTCGCGGCGCATCTCAGGTCGCTCGGCTTGAATGCCGAGCATCTTGGGGCGCACCCGAACAAGGGGGAGGCTGCGAGGAAAGGTGGGAGAGGAGCTACCACAGCAACGGTGGTGACTCAGTACTCCTTGGAGCTCGCGTAGATCGGAGAGCGGGCAGGTGGGGTCAGCCCACCGGCTCGAGAGCCGCCTCGCGCGGAGGTTTTTTCGCGGCCGCGAGCAGCTCGTCCCGCGTCCGCAGCCGCGGCGACTCGGTGTTCCACAGCACCAGCCCGTGCACCCGCATCCCCGCTCCGCGCAGTGTCTCGACCGCGCTCGACAGCTCGCGCAGCGGCGTCCGCGCCATGCGCGCGCACAGGATCACGTCGGCCGAAGGCTGCACCGTAGTCGGATCCTGCTTCGTCTGCGCCAGCGGCGCGGTGAACACGATCATGTCGTAGCGCGACGACATTCGCTGCAGATCTTCCTTCACCTTCTTGACGGCGCTCGCGGTCGGCCGGCCCATGCGCTTGCCCGACGGGATCACGGCCAGCATCTGGTCGCGGCCGATCGTCGTGAACACCACCGCGTCCGACAGCGCCACCTGCTCGGCGAGCACCGCCGTGAGACCGGGGTCCGGCGGGATCCGCAGCGCTCCGGCGACGCCGCACGTCACTGGATCGCCGTCGATCACCAGCGTGCTCCGCGCTTCGTAGGCCGCGATCGACGCGACGTTCACCGCGACCGTGGACGCGATGTCCATGTCGTCGCCGGTGATCGTGACGGCGTTCACCGGCGCGTCCAGCGACGAGAGGTGCAGGTACAGGTTCCGGTAGGTGTCGGAGACGACGTCGATGAGAGGCGGCGCCTCCACGTCCGACTGCCGCCGCGCGCGCTCCACTATCTGCTCGCGCGGGTCCACCACCGTGAGCACGCGCGTCCCCGCGGTCTGCTCCGCCTCGCGCACGTCGGCTATGTGCGGGTTGCGCACCTCGACCAGCAGCGAGACCGCGAAGCCCAGCGCGAGCGCGATCACCAGCGCCGACGCGAGCATCGCCCACGGCGGCGCGTCGACGTTGGCGATCTGCCGCGCCTGCGCCGCCATGCGGTCAATCTCCTGGTTGCGCCCGCGGATCTCGACGAGCCGGGCGTTGGCCGCGTTGAGGATGCCGATCGCCTCGTTCCGCTGCACGTGCACCGCCATGGTGTCGGCGGTCATCGTGGCCGCCACGGGCGGCGCCCGCGGGGGGAGCAGCGGCTGCAGCGCCCCGCGCAGTTCGTTGCGACTGGAGACCGCGATCGCGACCAGCGAGCGGCCGATCGCGTTCGCCCGCGCCGACAGCGCGATCGCCAGCGGGTCCGCGCCGCCGAGCGCGCCGAACGTCTCCCGCTCGCGCTCGATGGTCGCCAGCGAGTCGAGCAGCGACTGGACGATCGGCGCGCTCCTGATCTCCGGTGAGGAGCCGAGCGCTCTATACGCGGAAGGGAGTGGGGCGCTCTGCGCGCGCTCGATCAGCCGGCTGAGCACCGCGACCCGGGCCGTGAGCGAATCCCGTCGCGGGATCAGGTAAAACGGCAACGTGTCGATCGACTGCGCCAGCGCCTGGGCCACTTCCCGGCGCGTGAGAGCCAGCAGCGAATCGCTGCTCGCGATCGTGGCGAGGGCGGCGATCCGCGCGTTGAGCGTGGGCTGCGAGTCCGGCCGGTCGGGGATCCGCGCCTCGACGGCCGTCGCCACGCGGGTCGCCCGCCGCGGGATCAACACGAACGTCACCAGCGCGGCCACGAAGGCGACTCCGCTCACCACCGCGATCCGGGCGCGCTTGCGCAACGCGTTCTTCGCGCGTGCCGACATCCCAAGCGCCCCACCGGCCCACCGCTTCATCGGTTTGAAATGTGAGCTGCCATAAGTGAAAAACGGAAGCGCGTATGCCGCGCTCCCGTCTCACTAAGCAAGTCCGCTGCCGGGCCGGTTACTCGACCGTGATGACGCCCCGCATGTTCATCGCGAGGTGCGGCGTGCAGTGGTAGTTGTACGAGCCGGCCGGGATGTTCGCGAAGGAGATGGTGTACGTCTCGTTCAGGTTGATCAGCATCGGGCTCGACAGCTCGCTGATCTGGTTCGGCATGTTGGCCGAGAGCTGCGGCTTCACGTTCGCCGGGATCGTGGCGGGATCGAACGCGACGTTGTGCGGCGCGCCGCTGACCATGATCCACCGGATGCCGTCGCCGGCCTTCACGGTGATGTTCGCGGGGACGAACTTGTACTCGTTGTTCTCGAATACCATGCGGACTTCATGCGTGGTGCCCGTGATGGGCGCCAGCGTGCCGGCCGCCGCCGGAGTCGCGGTCGGCGTCGTGGCGGCCGCTGCCGCGGCAGTGTCACCGGTCGTCGTGGTGGTCGTGTTGTCCGCGCCGCCGCACGCGAGTGCGATCATGCCGGCCGCGCCCAAAAGAATCCTGGAAATCTTCATTGCTGAAAAGGCCTCCGCCCGTGCTCGATGGTCCAACAAAGTATGTGATATTCTAGCGAGGCAACCCCGAGGCAACCCGTGGGCCGCCGAGATTGTGAATTTATTCACAAGGGCGCCGCGATGGAAGCGGACGCCAGCAATCCATCCAGATCCAGATGCTCCGTCTTCATGGCGAGCGAGCCGTCGCCGGCCCGAGCGCTCGGGCCAGGTCCGCCCGGGTCGGATACCGGATCGCCAAGTGGTACAGGCGCCGGTGTTCCGGGGCGAGGGGGGCTGCCACCCTCGCTGTGCCAGGTGTTCAGCCCGATGTGGTGATGATATCCGCCCGCGGACACGAATGCGGCCTGCTCCCCGTACCGCTGCGTCAGCTGAAAGCCGAGCACGCCCACGTAGAAAGCGAGCGATCGCTCGAGGTCCGAGACCTTGAGATGCACGTGACCGATGTCGATCCCGTCGGGGGCGCGATAGTCCGATGATCCGGCCATGTCCGGTTTCGCCCCCATGCCCGGCTACCGCCCCTGCTCGTAAATGATGTCCACGGGAATCGAGCGCGTCCGCAGCCGGTCGAGATCCGCGCGCAGCGTGG
>JANLGX010000099.1 GCA_024654005.1 Gemmatimonadaceae bacterium
ATCAGGTGCACGACCGCGGAGATCACAAAGCCGACGAACCATGCCCATTGATACACCGCCGTCGCCCAGCCGGGCGCGTCGATCGCCCCCACTGCGCCGAGGAAACCCGGAAGGTTGGGCAGGATGCCGGCAACCAGTGCAACGACGGCAACGATGTTTACTCCGCCAGTGTACTCGTATTGCCTGCCGCGCAGGAACAACGCGTCCGGCCGCAGCACGCGCCGCCGGATGAGGAAGTAATCGGCGATCATGATTCCCGCGACGGGACCGAGCAGCGCGCCGTAGCCGATAAGCCAGGTGAAGATGTAGGCCGCGGCGTCGTTGTAGAGCTTCCACGGGAACATCAGCACGCCGATCACGGCCGTGATCATCGCTCCCTTCCGAAACGATACCCGGCTCGGCGAAACGTTGCTGAAGGCGTTCGCCGGCGACACCACGTTGGCCGCGATGTTTGTCGTCAGCGTCGCGACCGTGAGACCGATCATCGAGATGATGACCATCGCCGGGCCGCCCACTCGCGCGAGCAGCTCGATCGGATCGGAGATGCGCGTTCCGAAAATGACGATCGTCGCGTTGGTGACCGCGGCACCGATGAACGCGAACAGCGCCATCGTCACCGGCAGTCCGACGGCCTGCCCGACGGCTTGATCGCGCTGCGACCTGGCGTAGCGCGAGAAATCAGGAATCGACAGCGCCATCGTCCCCCAGAACGCGACCGCCGACGTCAAGCCGGCGCCGAGTATTCCCAGCGCAGGTCCTGTCCTGTCGGCGGCCGGAGCGGGATTGTCCAGCATCGGTCCCCAGCCACCCGACTTCACATACGCCCACGCGAGCAGCGCCAGACCGATGACGAGCAGGAACGGCGACCCGTAGGTCTCGAGGAACTTGATCGACTCCATCCCGCGCAGCACGATCCACACCTGGACCAGCCAGAAGATCGTGAAGCAGATCAGCTCGCCCGTGCCGAGTCCGACCCACCCGGGGAGAACGGCCGGCAGCGTCGCGATCCCCGGCCACAGCGTTTCCAGCAGCTTGAAGATCGCCCACCCACCGATCCACGTCTGAATTCCAAACCAGCCGCACGCGACGATCGCCCGAAGCAGCGCGGGTATGTTCGCGCCGACGACGCCGAACGACGCGCGCGCGAATACCGGGAACGGGATTCCATAGCGTGTGCCTGCTTCGGCCACGAGCGCGATCGGGATGAGCACGATGAAGTTGCCGAGTACGATGGATCCGACGGCCGCCTGCCAGGTCCAGCCGCCCGCGACGAGACTCGACGCGAGCGTGTACGTCGGGATGCACACCGCCATTCCGATCCACAGCGCCGCGAAATGCACCCAATTCCAGGTGCGCTCGTTCGCCGGCACCGGCGCCAGATCCGCGTTGTACAACCCCGGGTCGTACGCGCCGCCCGTGCCGATCTCGTACGTCAGGCTCGGGATGCCGCGGTGCTGCTCCGTGGTCATTTCACCTCCGCCAGCGCGCGACGCATCCTCGCCGCGCCGTCGTTGATCTCCGCTTCCGTCACCAGCATCGACGGAGCGATCCGGATGACGTTCCCGTACAGCCCGCCCTTCCCGATCAGCAATCCGTGCCGCTTGGCGGCCTCCATGAGCTGATTGGTCTTTCCTTTCGCCGGCTCCTTCGTCGCGCGGTCCTCCACGAGCTCGATCGCCTGCATCAGTCCCATGCCGCGCACGTCGCCGATGAAGGCGAACTCTTCCTTGAACGCTTCCAGATGTGCGCGGAGCTGGCGGCCGCGCTCCGCCGCGCGCTTCGGCACGTTCTCGCGTTCCATGACCTGAAGCGTCGCGCGCGTCGCGGCCATCGTCACGGGATTCCCCCCGAACGTCGAGATCGTGAGCCCGGTGAACGCATCGGCGACTTCCGGCGTAGCGATCGTCGCGCCGACGGGCGCGCCGTTGGCGATTGCCTTGGCGAACGTCATGATGTCGGGCTCGACGCCCCAGTGCTCGATGCCGCACCAGTGGTCGCCCGTCCGGCCGAAGCCCGTCTGCACCTCGTCGCAGATGAACAGACCGCCGTACTTGCGCACGATCCCGACGGCGATCTCGAAGTACTCGGGCGGCGGCGTGATGAATCCGCCGACTCCCTGGATCGGCTCGGCGATGAACGCGGCCGGGTGGCCGCTCGTCGTCGTCTGAATCAGCTCCTCGATGTCCTTCGCGCAGCGCACGCCGCACGAATCCGGCGCGAGACCGAGCGGACAGCGATAGCAGTACGGCGACAGCGCATGCTTGATCCCGGCCACCTGCGTCGAGATGAGCCGCCACGGCGAATGACCGGTGAGCGATAGCGCGTTGAGACTCCGTCCGCTGTAGCCGTGGCGCAGGGCGATGATCTCGTCCTTGCCCGTGAAGATCTTGGCGAGCAGGATCGCGGTCTCGTCCGCCTCAGTGCCGCTCGTAGTGAAGAAGCTCTTCTTCAGCTTCCCCGGCGTGATCTTCGCCAGCTGCTCGGCGACGTCGACGATCGGCTGGGTCGGATACAAAGTCGAGGTGTGGCCGAGCTGCGCCATCTGCTCCTCGACGGCCGCGGTGACTTCCGGATGACAGTGGCCGAGTCCGACGGTGAGGATTCCGCCGAAGAAGTCGAGATACTCCCGCCCGTCGGCGTCCGCGACGCAACAGCCGTCGCCGCGCGTGAGGACGATCGGCTCCTCGTAGTAGTTCGCGACGCAGGGAAAGAGAAATTCCTTGTGCCTGGCACGCACATCGGCCGCGTTGACCGCGCTCACAGTGGACGGCTGCATCAGTGCGTTGCCTCCCTGGCGATGAATTGACCGCGGCCGAGCGTCCCGACGAACTGCCCGTCGCGCGCCTGGATCTTTCCTCTCACCGTAACGACGACCGGCCGCCCGATCCGGTCCCAACCCTCGTAAGCGTTGTAGTCGACCCGCGAATGGCTGCCGTCCAGCGAGAATTTGCCGCGGTACGCCGGATCGTAAACAACAAGGTCGGCATCGCTGCCGACCTGCACCGTCCCCTTTCGCGGATACATCCCGAAGATCCGCGCGGCCTGCGTGCTACACGCGTCCACCATCGTGTTGAGATCCATCCGCCCGACCATGACGCCGTGCGTGTGAACCAGATCGACACGCTCCTGGATGCTGGAGATCCCGTTGGGAATTTTCGTGAACGCGTCGCGCCCCATCTGCTTTTGGTCCTCGAAGCGGAAGGGAGCGTGGTCCGTACCGATCGTGCTGATCGCGCGCGACCTGAGTCCGTTCCAGAGCACGTCCTGGTTGCGCTTCTCCCTGAGCGGGGGCGACATGACGTACTTCGCGCCCAAGAAGTTCCCGCGCTCGGCGTAGCTCTCGTCCAGCACGAGGTGCGGCGCGACCGCCTCGATCCAGACGTCAACGCCGCGATAGCGCGCGGCCAGCGCTTCGCGCACCGCATCGTCGCAGGACGTGTGCACCGTGTACACGTGCGTGCCGAGCAGCGCGGCGAAGGAGCAGATGTGGTGCACGCCGCTCGCTTCGACGACGGGCGGGCGGGACGGGCCGTGCCACTCGGGGCCGGTCTTCCCTTCAGCGAGCAATGATTTCTGCATTGCGTCGATCGCTTCGGCGTTCTCGCAGTGCGCGGTCACGATGACGCCGAGCTCGCGCGCGAGCTTCATCGCGGCGAAGAGGTCTTCGTCCGACAGGTCGAGCGCGCCCTTGTACGCCAGGAACACCTTGAACGACGCGACGCCGGCGTCAACGATCCTGCGGAACTGCTGCCGCGCGGATTCGTCGAACCGCACGACGGACATGTGGAAGGTGTAGTCCATCGCCGATATGCCGTCGGCCTTGGACTTCCACACTTCGAACGCGTCCCACGGCTCGTCCGCGGGACCCGGACAGATCATCTCGATCACTGTCGTGGTTCCACCGGCAAGCGCGGCCCTGCTGGCGGACTCGTAGTCGTCGGCCGCGTGCGTGCCCATGAACGGCAGGTGGATGTGCACGTGCGGGTCGATGAATCCGGGGAACACGTACTTCCCCGTCGCGTCCACTATCTCGAGGTCTTTCTGCGGGAGCGTCTTCGGATCGATGTCCGGCTCGATGCGCGTGATCGTCTCCCCGGCACAGTACACGTCCGCCACATGGTCGTCCGTCGCCGTAATGATCCGCCCGCCGCGTATCAGCAGAGACATGCGAGGTTCGGAGTTCCGGGTGCTGTGTGTGATTGACCGCTCGCACGACTTCGAGTCCCGCTCCGGTCGCTACGCGCGCAAACTACGCGCGCTAGCACGCGACCTTCGGGGACCCGAAGCCGAGCGAGCTGCATTCGGCGCGAGACTCCGAATTGCTGACCCCCGGTGTTCCGCCGTTCGCGCGGGCGGATCATGTCGGCGAGCGCGACCAGCCGGCGGTTCGCGCGCGGCCGCAGCGGCAGCTCCGCGGCCGCGGCGGAAGTGAACTGCGGTTGGACCGAGCCG
>JANLGX010000134.1 GCA_024654005.1 Gemmatimonadaceae bacterium
GTTGGCTGCTAGCTGCTAGCTGCTGGCTGCTGGCTGCTGGCTGCTGGCTGCTGTTAAACCTGCCATCTCTCATCCGGCTTCGGCAGCGTCTTCCACTCCTTGATCGCCGCCTCGGAGCCGGGCCGACCGAGCATTGCGTAAGCAAACTGCTTGCCCAACTCCACGCCGGGCTGGTCGAAGGCGTCGACACCGTACAGTTGTCCTCCGTACGCGGTGGCGAGCTCCAGCAGCAGCATCAGCCCGCCGAGGTGCCACGCGTCCACCCGCTCCAGCTCGATCGTGAGGTTCGGCCTCCCGCGCCTGGCCAGCGCGCCCGCCGTCGCCCGCAGCTCCACGCCCATCAGCTCGGCCAGCGAGTGGCCCGCGAGATACGCCACGCCGGTCACGTCCGGGAAGGCGCCGGGCATCGCCAGATCCGCGTCGCGGTCCCGTACGCCGACGAACGTCACCGTCTTGTTCGCCGGACCTTCCATGAACAGCTGCACCTGGCTGTGCTGGTCCGTCGCGCCGAGCGCGGCGAGCGGCGTCTGGCCGACGAACGAGCCGTCGCGCCGCGCCTTGCCGAGACTCTCTGCCCAGAGCTGCACGAACCAGTCCGCCAGGTCGCGCAGCTGGTCCGAGTACGGCATGAAGACGTTGATCGTCTTGCCGTGCGCCGTGTCGCTCAGCCACTGCAGCACGGCGTACACTCCCGCCGGATTCCGGCGCAGATCCGTCGTCTCGCAGCGGCGCGCCATGTCGGCCGCTCCGGCCAGCAGCGCTCGCACGTCTATCCCCGCGAGCGCCGCGGGGAGGATGCCCACCGGCGTCATGACGCTGAAGCGCCCGCCGACGTTCGGCGGAATGTCGAGCGCGCGAACGCCGAGCGTCCGCGCCAGCGGCCGGAGCGCGCCCTGCTCCGGGTCGGTCACGAACGCGAAATTGCCGGCCGGCGCCAGGCCGGCCGCGCCGTACCGCGCGTGCACGATCAGGAACTGCGACATCGTCTCCGCGGTCCCGCCCGACTTCGAGATCACGATCCACAGCGTTCGCGCGAGATCGAGCCGGTCGAGCAGCGCCGCGATGGTCACGGGATCGACGTTGTCGAGCACGTGCAGGCGAGGCCGTCCGCCCCGCTCCGCCGCCCCGAGCGCGTTCCACCCGGGCTTGAGCAGCGCCGTCCGGAGCGCGATCGTCCCGAGCGCGGAGCCCCCGATCCCGAGAACCACGACGTCGTCGAACTTCTCCTGGGCCGATTCGGCGAACGCCAGCGACTGCGCAAGCAGCTTCTCGTCGGTGACGACGTCCACGAACCCGACCACGCCGCTCGCCGCCAGCTCGCGAAAGCGCGCGTGCGCCGCTTCGAACGCGGCGGCCGACGCCGCCCACTCGCTCTCGGATATTCCGCCCGTCACGGCGGTCGCCATCATGTTGGTGTAGTCGATCGTGAGCGTCATCAGTCGATCCTGACCGTGAGGCCGTCGAAGGCCGGGCTGATTCCCTGCGGCAGCTCGGCCTCGAGGTCCGCGTGCAAGTTGTCGTGCGTGAGGTGCGTGAGGTACGTCCGCTCGGCGCCGATCGCGCGCGCGGCGCGCACGGCTTCGGGCAGGCTCAGGTGTGTGGGGTGCTCCGTCCTGAACAGCGCGTTGAGCACGAGCACCTTCACGCCGCGAAAGATCTCCAGGGCCGACTCCGGCACGACCTGCGCGTCGGTGATGTAGCCGAGGTTGCCGACGCGATAACCGAACACGGTGACGGGCCCATGCGGCAGGGCCACCGCGCGAACTTCCACGTCACCGATGGTGGCTGTCTCGCCGTCGGCCAGCGGCCGCAGCACGCCCTCCGGCTTCGACGTCCCCGGCAGCGCCCGCACGCCGGCGTCGAAGATGTACGCGAACCTGCGCGACAGCCGCTCGAGCGAATCCGCCGGACCGTACATCGTGATCGGGCCGTCGCGCCGCACCGTGATGGCGCGGATGTCGTCCAGCCCGTGGGTATGATCCGCGTGGTCGTGGGTGAACAGCACCGCGTCCACGCGGTCGATCGCGGCCGCGATGAGCTGCATGCGCAGCTCTGGCGGTGTATCCACGAGCAATCGCGTCCCGCCGTCGGTCTCGATCACGGCGCCCACCCGGGTGCGCTTGTCGCGCGGATCGGTGGAGCGGCACACGGGGCAGTGGCAGCCGACCTGTGGCACGCCGAAGCTCGTGCCCGTCCCCAGGAAGGTGAGCTTCACACGCGCTCCACCTTGAGCAGGTTGGTGGTGCCGGGGACGTCGAACGGCACTCCCGCGGTGACCACAAGGCGGTCGCCTTCCGCGGCGAGCTGCCGGCGGATCACGACCTCGCGCGCGAGCTTCATCATGTCCTCGTACGTGTCGCAGTGCGGCACGAGCTCCGGGATGACGCCCCAGACCAGCGCCAGCTGGCGGTACGTGCGCGGCTGGTCGGTCAGCGCGAGTATCGGCACGGCGGGACGGTACGACGCTACGACCCGGGCGGAGAATCCGCCCTTGGTGAATACCACCACGAGCGGAGTCGCGAGCAGCTGCACGGCGACGACGGTGGACGCGGCGATCGCGAGCTCGGTCGGCACGACGCCTTCGAGTCCGAGCGGGCCTTCTCTGGCGGCCTTTTCCTGCGGATGCCGTTCCGTCTCGGTGATGATGCGCCGCATCGCTTCGGCGGCGAGCCGCGGGTACGCGCCCGCCGCGGTCTCCGCGGAGAGCATCACCGCGTCGGTGCCGTCGAGGATCGCGTTGGCGACGTCGCTCGCTTCCGCGCGCGTCGGACGCGGATGCTCGATCATCGACTCCAGCATCTGCGTGGCGGTGATCACCGGCCGGCCGATGCGGTTGGCGAGCGAGATGATGCGCTTCTGCGCCATCGGCACTTCTTCGTACGGCAGCTCGACGCCGAGATCTCCGCGCGCGACCATGACCGCGTCCGCCGCGCGGATGATGCTATCGATGTTCGCGAGCGCGACGTCCTTCTCGATCTTCGCTACGATGAGCACGTGCCGCGGCAGCCGCACCCGCAGCGACTCGATGTCCTCCGCGCGCCGCACGAAGCTGAGGGCCAGGTAGTCGAGGTCTTGCGCCACCGCGAAGTCGATGTCGATCGCGTCCTTCGCGGTGATCGACGGCGCGGACACGTGAATCCCGGGCAGGTTCAGCCCCTTGTGGCTCCGCAGCTCACCGCCGTGGATCACCCGCGCGCGCACGCGAATCCCTTCGATGTCGAGCACCACCAGCTCGATCAGCCCGTCGTCCACCAGGATCCGGTCGCCGACGTGCACGTCGGTCGCGAGGTGCTCGTACGTGACGGGAAACTCGTCCGGCGCCTCCTCTCCCTCGTGCGCGAGCACGATGTCGTCGCCCTGGTTCAGCACGACGGTCTGGCGCAAGTCGCCGATCCGGATGCGCGGGCCCTGCAGGTCGCCGAGAATGGCGACGGGCTGGCCCAGCGCCGTCGCCGCGGCCCGGATGTACCCGATCGCCGCTGCATGCTCGGCGGCCGTGCCGTGCGAGAAGTTGATGCGGGCTACGTTCATTCCCGCCTGAATCAGGCCCCGAATGGCGTCCGGCGTCGCCGTCGCGGGGCCGAGCGTGCAGACGATCTTTGTTCGAAGGGAGTGTTGCGTCGTCACGTAGTGTGGACGAGCAGGCTCATCTTCTTCGCGAGTCCCGCCGTCAGTTGATCGAACGATTTCTGGAAGCTCGCGAGCCCGTCGACGAGCAGCTTGTCCGTGACTTCCTCCATCGAGATCCCCACGGCCTCCAGCTCCGCGAGACACAGTTGGGCCTGGTCCAGCCCCTCGGTGAGTCGCCGCTTCACCACGCCGTGATCGCGGAACGCCTCGAGCGTGGCCGGCGGGAGGGTGTTGACGGTGTTGGGCCCGATCAGCTCCTCGACGTAAAGCGTGTCCCGGTACGCCGGGTTCTTCGTGCTGGTGCTGGCCCAGAGGGGACGCTGCAGCCGCGCGCCCTTCGCGGCGAGGCGCTCCCAGCGCTCGCCCGAGAACTTCGCCTCGAACAGGCGGTACGCCAGCTTCGCGTTGGCGATCGCGGCCTTCCCGCGCAGGTGCAGAATGTGCTCCCTCCCGCTCTCCGGCTTCGTGGCCGCGATCTGATCGAGACGCTTGTCGACCTCGCTGTCCACGCGGCTCACGAAGAAGCTCGCCACCGACGCGACGCCGTCGATCGTATTGCCCGCGCGCAGCCTGTCCTCGAGCCCCGCGACGTACGCGTCGATGACGCGCGCGTGCGCGTTGATCGCGAAGAGCAGGGTGATGTTGACGTTGATTCCCTCACTGATGAGCTGCCGCACCGCGGTCGCGCCTTCCGTGGTCCCCGGGACTTTCACCATGAGGTTGGGACGGTCGACGGTGTGCCACAGGCGGCGGGCCTCGCGGACCGTCGCGTCGGCATCGTTGGCCGCGGCGGGCGAGACCTCGATCGAGACGTAGCCGTCTCCGCCGTTGGTGCGCGCGTACACGTCGGCGAATAGGTCGCAGGCCGTGCGCACGTCCTCTGTCTCGACGAGCTCGAACAGCTCCGACGGCGTCAGCTCGCGCGGAGCGGCGGTGAGCTGAT
Organism: Gemmatimonadaceae bacterium; assembly: GCA_024654005.1. Taxonomy (GTDB): domain Bacteria; phylum Gemmatimonadota; class Gemmatimonadetes; order Gemmatimonadales; family Gemmatimonadaceae; genus JACDCY01. The sequence goes on from JANLGX010000134.1 coordinate 4,574, forward strand.
CGTCGTACTCGTGCCCTTCCGCGAGGGCTTTCTCGAAGATCGTCGGGTTCGTGGTCTCACCCGTCACGAAGTCCTGCTCGATCATGCGGCGCAGCCGGCCGCTGGAGAAAAGCTCGCGATCTATGAAGTCGAGCCAGATGGACACGCCGGCATCGTGGAGTTGCTGCAGGCGGTTGGTGGTCATGAGTTGGCCTCGTTGCGTCAACTTGCGGGGATACCCTCAAAAGTAACTTCGTGCCTGGGCGCGCGGCTCGGTGGCTCCAGGGATTCGGACGGGGGATCCGGGCCGTGAGCAGTGAGCTATCGGCGCTGAGCTGTGAGAATAGGGATATTTGGACGGACTTGGAGGTTGAGCATCATGCGGAACTTCTTGTTTATCTGCGTTCTGCTGGGCGGCGCGATTGGACCGGCCGAGTCCCAGGACCGCCCCCGCGCCCGCGACATCGGCCTGAGAGTCGGAATCTTCCAGCCCGGCGCGCACAACGCGATCACCGACGTCCCGGGCGTCCTCGTCGGAAATCTGACCTTGCGCGAGGGGGACACGATCGCCACGGGACTCACCGCGATCCTCCCGCACGCGGGCAATCTCTACCGGGAGCGCGTGCCCGCCGCCGTTCACGTCCTCAACGGATTCGGCAAGATGCTTGGCATCGCGCAGGTGCAGGAGCTGGGCGAGCTGGAGACCCCGATACTGCTGACGTGCACCTTGTGCGTGTGGCGCGCGGCGGACGGTATGGTAGAGCACCTGCTCGCGCAGCCCGGCATGGAGACCGTGCGATCGATAAATCCGCTGGTGGGCGAGACGAACGACGGCCGCCTGAACGACATCCGGTCGCGCCCGATTCGACCGGAGCACGTCCGCGAGGTGCTCGCGAGCGCGCGGGCCGGCGCAGTCGAGGAAGGAAGCGTCGGCGCGGGAACAGGCACCGTGGCATTCGGCTGGAAAGGCGGAATCGGCACGAGCTCGCGGCGGATCCCCGCGGAGCTACGGATCGGCGAATACACCGTCGGGGTGCTGGTGCAATCGAACTTCGGCGGCATTCTCACGATGAACGGCGCGCCGGTCGGGCGCGAGCTCGGCAGGTATTCCTTCGCCGACAGACTCGAGCGCGGCTCCGGCGACGCCGACGGTCGCGGCTCGATCATCATCGTGATCGCGACCGACGCACCGCTCGACGCGTTCGCGCTCGAATCGCTGGCGCAGCGCGCGTCGCTGGGGCTGGCGCGGACGGGATCCTTCTCGTCCTTCGGCTCGGGCGACTTCATCATCGCGTTCTCGACGGCGGAGTCGGTTCGCCGGAGCAATGTGATACCGACCGACGGCCGCGAGCCCTCGCCGGTCGCGACGACCACGCAGCTGCGCCAGGACCGCATGTCTCCCCTGTACGAAGCCGTGGTCGAGGCAACCGAGGAGGCGATCTATAATTCCCTGCTGCGCGCTACGGCGGTGCGGTATCGCGGCACGACCGTGGAGCCACTCCCGCTCGATCGTACGCTGGAAGTCCTTCGCAAATACAACGCGCTCTCAGCCCGGGAAGCCAACAGCCAATAGCCAACAGCCAACAGCTCAAGCATGAAGACCCACACGGCCTACCACACGTTCAACACGAAGAAGCGGCAGGAGATCATCGACATTACCGACCTCGTGGAGGAGTGTCGCGCGCAGGCCGGGATCAGCGAGGGAATGGTGCTGGTGTCCGCCATGCACATCTCCGCCTCCGTCTTCGTCAACGATCACGAATCCGGACTCTGGCAGGACGTCCTCAAGTGGCTCGAGGAGCGTATCGCGCCCTGGGACCCGGACGCTTACAAGCACAACACCGGCACCGGCGAGGACAACGCGGCCGCGCACCTGCGGTCGCTGACGATCGGCCACGAGGTGATCGTGCCGGTGACGAAGGGCGAGCTCGACTTCGGCCCGTGGCAGCGCGTGTTCTACGGCGAGTGGGACGGGCAGCGGGCGAAGCGTGTCCTCATCAAGGCGATGGGGGAGTGATTAGTGGTTAGTGATTAGTGATTGGTAACTGATGACTACTCGTGCGTACCCCGCGCTGTTACTAATCACTAATCACTAATCACTCATCACTCATCACTAATCACTCATCACTCATCACTAGTCACTTCCTGTAAGTGATCCTCCAAACCCGGCCGCTCACATCGTCCGTCACGAACAGCGCGCCATCCGGTCCCCGCGCCACGCCGCTCGGCCGGTGCCGCGCGGTCGCCGGCTGCACGTCGGCCGGCACGAAACCGGAGGCGAAGACTTCCCACGCGCCGGTGCTCGTGTTGTTGGTGAACGGAATGAACACCACGTTGTAGCCGCCCTGCGGCATGGGCGCGCGGTTCCACGAGCCGTGGAACGCGATGAAGGCGCCTCCCCGATACTTCGCCGGGAACATCGAGCCCGTGTAGAAAGTCAGCGCGTTCGGCGCCCAGTGCGCCGGCATCGCCGACACGTTCCCCTTCTTCGTCGCGCACAAGCCGACCTGGCTGCCGTCGCCGCCGTATTCCGGAGCGAGCACGCGCATTCTCTTCTGACCGTCCCAGTAGCAGTACGGCCAGCCGAAATCGTCCCCGCTAGTCACCCGCAGCAGCTCTTCCGCGGGCAGCTCCGCGTTCTCCTGCTCGGTGAAGTGCTCCGGCCAGTTGGACGACAGATTGTCGCGGCCGTGGCTCGCCGCGTACAGCGCGCCGTCGCCCGGGTTGATCGCCAGGCCGGTTGAGTTGCGAATCCCTGTCGCGAACCTCGCCGCGGGCGTGAACTCCTGACCGAGCCTGTTCGCGTCGAACCGCCAGATCCCCGCGCGCCGCTCGAGCTCCGTGCACGGGCTCACTCCCGGCGACCCGCGCTGCCGGTCCTGCACCTGGCACGCGTTCGTCGGCGAGCCGATATTCACGTACAGCGACCCGTCGCTCGCGATCACGAAGTTCCGCGCGCGGTGTCCCGGCGTGTACGGCATCCCCTTCACCACCGTGTCCGGCGCTCCGGTGGGCGTCAGCGCGCCGGCGGGCTTGGGATAACGGACGATGGCGGTGCCGACGTCGGCGTAGAGAAAGTCGCCGTGCAGCGCGATGCCGGTGTTCCCGGCCGATCCGAACCGCTCCCTTACGTCCGCCACTCCGTCCCGGTTCGTGTCGCGCAGCGCTACCACGCCGGGCGGGATTCCCTCGACCGCCGAGTTCCGCCGCGCCTGCTGCAGCGCCACGAACACGTCGCCGTTCGGCGCGACCACCAGGTGCCGCGCCGCGCCGATGGAGTCGGCGAAGATCGTCGCGCAGAACCCCGCGGGCAGCGTGAGGCCCGCGGTGCCGCACGCCGGAGCCGACGTGCCCGCCGACTGATCCGACGCCGCGTTTTGCGCGGCACACCCCGCGGACGCGAGAATCGCCGCTACGAGAGGCGCGATAATTTCACTTCGCTTGCGACACATGATGTATGAGCCCCGATTTGAAAGTAGTTTTGGACGAATGCAGCTTGAACTTCAGCAACTAATGCGCAACTCAGCTCTGACTGCAAGGCAGACGCCATGAAACGCCTGTGTCCGAAGAACGCGCCGGTCGTGGCGATCGCTGCCGCAGCCGGTCTCGCGCTCGCGGCCTGCGCCGTGCCCCCGCCGGCTGCTCCTCTCCCCGAAAGGGGCGTGCTCTTCCTGCGGCTGGGACCCGATACGATGTTCGTCGAGCGCTTCGAGCTCACGCGGGACCGGCTGTACGTAGAGTCGGTTGTGCGCACGCCGCGCGTCATCTTTCGCACGTTCGACGCCCCGCTGAACGCGGACGGATCCTTTGCCGCGGTGCGTATAGCGGCATTCGATGCGGCGAATCCGCGCGGGCCCGCGCGGGACAGCGCGACGATCACGTTTTCCGCCGACAGCACCTTCTACGCGCTCGGTATCGGCGATGGGAAGGAGTCGCTGCGGCGCCCCGGGCGCGGGGATTACGTGCTCTCCTTTCCGGGCAACGTCACCTTCCTGAACCACCTGCTCCTCGCCGCACGAGCGACGCGCGCCATCGGTGATTCGCTGACGGGCACGATGACGAGCCGCATTGGCTCGTTTCCACTGCTCGTTAAGCGGGTGGCGCCCGATACCGTCACAGTCTTCGCTCAGCTCGCGGGGCTGATGCGTGTAGTGCTTGGCGCCGACGGGAAGGTGGTCGGGCTCGACGGTACGGGCTCGTCGCTCGGCTACATCGGGACGCGAGCGAGCTGGATCGACATCGACTCGGTCGCGCGCGCCTTCGCCGAGCAGGAGCGCCGCGCGGGCCCCACCGGATCCCTATCGCTGCGTGACACGGTCGTCGCCGAGATCGGCGGCGCCCGGCTGGTAGTCGACTACGGCCGGCCGTCGAAGCGGGGACGCGCGATCTTCGGGAACGTCGTGCCCTTCGACCGGATCTGGCGAACCGGCGCGAACCTCGCGACTCACTTCATCACGGATCGCCCGCTCGACTTCAACGGCGTGCCTTTACCCGAGGGCGCGTATACCCTGCACACTATCCCCCGCCCGGATGGCTGGACGCTGTTGGTGAGCAGTCAGACCGGTCAATGGGGCAGCGTGGCGCCCGACCCCGAGCGGTTTGTCGCGCGGATCCCGATGCGCCTGAGCCGGGCCGCGAGCGTAGTCGAGACGTTCACGATCGCTGTCGACAGCCGCGCCATTGGCGGTGTGCTGCGCATGGAATGGGACGACGCGGTCGCCGAGGCAAGCTTCGTAGTGCGTTGAGGGAAAAAAGCGGCGCCGCAAGG
>JANLGX010000102.1 GCA_024654005.1 Gemmatimonadaceae bacterium
CAGCCCGTCCTCAACGGGACGCTGCGCGTGACGGACGGGCGCCTGGTCATTCCCGCCACCGGAGTGACGTACGACAACTTCGACGGCGAGATCGAACTGGTGCAGGACACTCTCTACATCCGCCGGCTCACTGTGTACACGCCACGCGGCGGCGGGCGGAGCGGGGGAGCCGCGGTGATCGGTAACATCGACCTCACCACGTACACGCGCCCGCGGTTCGACATTCGCGCGCGGGCGGACCATTTCCGCGCCGTGCAGCGGGCGGGACTCGCGACGCTCGACGTTTCGACCGGTCCGGAGATTCAGCTGGTGGGCAACTACGACGCTGCCGTGCTGCGTGGCGGCCTGGTCGTGAACGAAGGCACCGTGTACCTGCCGGAGCTGCTGGGGAAGGACGTCATCGACCTGGACGACCCGGCGCTGTACGGTCTGGTGGACTCGACGCTGCTTCAGGCCCGGCGGTTCCTGCCGAAGGTGCCGAGCGCGTTCGCGACGAACCTGACACTGGACAACGTCGCGGTCACCGTCGGCGAGGACGTGTGGTTGCGCTCGTCGGAGGCGAACATCAAGCTCGGAGGCCAGCTCGGGCTGGTGCGCGGCCGGACCGAGTCGGCGATCACCGGCGCGTCGATCGACTCGCCGCGGCTCGCGCTCGCGGGAACGCTCGACGCGGAGCGTGGCACGTACGTGCTCAATCTCGGCGTCGTCCAGCCGACGTTCGAGGTCGAGCGTGGGACGCTGCGGTTCTTCGGCGAGCCGGAAGTGAACCCGTCGCTCGACATCCGCGCCATTCACACCGTGCGCCGTCCGCGGCAGAGCTTCAACCGCGAGGACGTGCGCGTGCTGGTAGCGATCACCGGGACGCTCGGCGCGCCCGTGCTCTCGCTGGCGAGCGCCGACAACCTGCCGCTGTCGCAGTCGGATCTGCTGAGCTACCTGGTTACCGGGGAGCCGGCGTTCGCCCTGAGCAACACCTCGTCGCAGTACACGGAGCAGCTGCTCACGATCGGCGGCCGGCTCGCCGGCACGTTCATCAGCAGCAGAATTCCGCGGAGCGTGTTCGACATCGTGGAGGTGCAGACGGGCACGATCGGCGGGGAGGGAGCGGCTACCAGCTCGTACCTGAGCAGCCTCTTCACCACCCGCGTGATCCTCGGCAAGCAGCTGAGCGAGCGGTGGTTCCTGGGGCTGAGCACGGGGCTGTGCAGGGCGAACTTCGCCGAGAACCTCGGTCTGCGGCTGGAGTACAGAATCAGCAGCACGCTGTCGGCAGAGGGCGGAATCGAGCCCGGCTCGGGCGAGCTGGCGTGCGCCGGCACGACGGCCGCCCGCGGTTTCCAACAGACACCGCCGCAACTGGGTGTGGATGTATTTCGGAGTTGGAGATTTTGACCCGTCGCGAAGGTCCTGGTGGGGGGCCGGCGGAATCCAGGCCGTGAGCTTTGCGCATTCAGCTCTTAGCCGTCAGCAACTGAGATTTGGACGTGCAAGGGATTTCGCCGGCGAACGTCACGCGACGTCCCAATGTCGGTTGCCTGACGGCCGATGGCTAACAGCTCGCTGCTCACGGCCTGGATTCCCCTGCAACATTCCAGGATCCAGCCGCACGACTAATGCGATCTCTCCCCCGCACCTGTAACTTTCGATAATGGCGAAGCAGCTCACGGAACGGGACGCGATGATATGCCGGTCGTGCGAGCGGGAGGAGCGCGCGTCGGAGGGATATCCGTGCGCGGTATGCGGCACGTTCATCTGCCTCATGTGCACGTTCCGGGGCGTGATCCGCTGCAAGAGCTGCGAGGCGAAGGCGATCGCGCCGGTGGCGGTGCGCACCCCGCTCAAGATCGACTGGCCGGATCACTGAGACACATCCGCGCGGTGGTACGGACCGCGGTCGCTCCGCTGCTGGCGGAGCCCACGGTCGCGGCGACGCAGCTCACCCAGGCACTGCGCGGGCATGAGCTCGATCTGATCGAAGAGCGCGGGACCTGGTGGCTCGCCCGCGGCGCCGACGATTACGAAGGGTGGATTCATTGCGGGTACCTCACGCTCGCCGGCCCGGCCGGGAACGGGCCGCCCGCGCGGGGGTGGGACTCGGAGACCACGCTCTCGACGGGCTGCGTGGTCCGCGGCTTCGCCGGCGGAATTCACGCGCTGCCGCTGGGCGCGCTCGTTCCCCCTGAGGTCGACGTCGTGGCCGGCGAAGTGCTCACGCTCGACGAGCGCCGGCGCGCGTTTCTCCCGGAGGGGGATGCGATCGTGGAATCAGCGCGCCGCCTTTTTTCCGGCACGCCCTACATGTGGGGTGGCGTCACGCCGTGGGGCGCGGATTGCTCGGGGCTGGTGCAGTCGATCTTCGCCCTGCACGGAGTGGCGCTGCCGCGCGACGCATGGCAGCAGGGCGGCGCCGGGACCGAGCTCGAGGGCGGCCACGACGCGCTGCGTCCCGGCGATCTGCTGTTCTTCTCCGAGCGCGACGACCGGAGGATGACCCACGTCGCGATCTCGGCGGGCGGGGCGGACATCGTGCACCTGGCGGTCGCGCGGGGAGGGTACGCGGTAGAGTCGCTGGATTCAGATGACCCGGTTTCCGCCGCTTTGAAAAGCAGGTTTCTGTTCGGGAGGAGGGTCCTCCCCGAGGGTTGATGGTCCTGGAATATTCCAGGAGCCTGTCCCCCGTCAGCTGTATAACGCGCCAGTTTGCTGCACTACCGGCACTCCGCTCGTGACGAGCAGCGGCAGCTCCCCCTCGAACTCTCCATCCACCTCGAGCTGCATCACGTACCGCCCCGGCTCGGACAACGGCAGGTCGATCAGCGCGATCACCGGCAGATCCATCTCGAAGCTCGGGTCGGCCGGCGCGCCGACGTTGAGCTCGCCGCCCGACACCCATAGCTCGTCGCCCGACGGATTCAGCCACCGCAGCGTCATCGAGTGCTTCCCGACGTCGTCCACGTCTCCCTTCAGGCGCACGACCAGGTGCGTCCGCGGATGGACCGACGGAAACGCCGACACCTGCACGGCGTCGAATACGCCGAGAATGTTGAGCTTGCCTTCCTGCGAGAGGTTGGCGGCGTCGGCGAACACGGCGAACGAGATGTGCATTCCCGCAAAGTAGCTGTCACTCCACGCGGGTGGCTAGCTTACCCGCCATGACAACGCCGCAGCGCGGGTTCACCGCGACCGATTTCATGCTGTTCATGATGGCCACCATCTGGGCGGTGAACTTCAGCGTGGTGAAGTTCGCCACCGGCGTCTTCACGCCGTTGGCGTTCACGGGGCTGCGCGTGGGGATGGCCGCGGTAGTGCTCGTCGTCATCGCCGTCGCCTCGAACAGCGCCTGGCCCGGCAAGCGCGATTTCGCGATGCTGCTTCTGATAGGCGTGCTCGGCCACGGGCTGTACCAGTACTTCTTCGTCGAAGGGCTCTCGCGCACGCGCGCCGGTCACGCGGCACTGATAGTCGCGGCCGCTCCCGCTTTCATCATGGTGGCCAGCCGCATCCGGGGCATCGAGCCGATCCGGCGGAAGATGCTATTCGGCATCGCGCTGTCGGTGCTGGGCGTCGGGCTCATCATCTCCGACAGCGCGCACTCACCGGCCGGCAAGGCGACGCTCGCGGGCTCGCTGCTGATGGTCGCGGCCGTGATGACGTGGACGACGTTCACCGTCCTGCTGCAGCCTTACACGCTGCGATTCAGCCCGCTCAAGCTGTCCGCGATCACCATGATCGGCGGACTTCTGCCCCTGCTCGTGGTCAGCGGCCCAGCGCTCGCCGCGACCGACTGGGTAGCGATTCCGTTCCCGGCGTGGGCGGCCGTGTTCTACGCGAGCATCGTGTCGATGGTGGTCGCGTACCTGTTCTGGTATCGCGGGATCAAGCTGCTCGGGCCGACCCGCACGTCCGTCTACTCCAACATCCAGCCCGTGATCGCGCTGCTCATCGCGTGGGTATTTCTCCGGGAGGTTCCCACTCTCTGGCAGACCATCGGCGCCGGGACGATCATCTCGGGCGTGCTCTTCACCCGCGCATGAAGCTCGTTCTATTCGACATCGACGGCACGCTGCTCTCGAGCGAAGGCGCGGGCATGCGCGCGATGCGCGGGGCGCTCAGCGAGCTGTTCGGAACGATCGGCGACCCCGCGTACCGCTACGACGGCAAGACCGACCGGCAGATCGTGCGGGACCTCATGCGCGGACATGGCCACCACGACGAGTACATAGACCAGCGGATGGACGAGCTGCTCGACCTGTACCTCAGGGGACTCGCGCGCGAGGTCGAGTCCGGCGAGCGCGTGCCGCGAACGCTTCCCGGGATACCGGAGCTGCTCGACGCCCTCGAATCGAAGGGGCACGTCACGCTCGGGCTGCTTACCGGGAACATCGAGCCGGGCGCGAAGGTGAAGCTCGCCGCGGCCGGTGTGGACGTGCAGCGGTTCCGCGTCAACGCGTTCGGCTCGGACCACGAGCACAGGCTCGAGCTGCCGGGCGTGGCGCAGCGCCGCGCGGCCGCTTTTCTCGGACGCGAGCTTGCGGGCGACGCCATCTACGTGATCGGCGACACGCCCGCGGATATCAGGTGCGGCGAGGCGATCGGCGCGCGCGCGATCGGCGTGGCTACGGGGCACTACCCGGTCGAAGAGCTGAAGAAGCACGAGCCGTACGCCGTGTTCGAGAACCTGGCCGAGACGAGCGCAGTCGTTCGCGTGATCCTCGATGCTTGAGATAGAGCTGAAGGCGGTGGTCGACGACGTGGCCGCGCGGAAGGAGCGGCTCGTCGCCGCCGGTGCGACGCAGACTTTCTCGGGACGGATGCTCGATCTCCGGTACGACACGCCGGAGCGCGCGCTCGCCGCGGCGGATCACGTGCTGCGCGTGCGCGTGTACCAGAGTCCGGAGGGCGAGACGGCGCAGTTGGATTGGAAGGGGGTCACGCGCATCGAGTCCGGACTCAAGGCGCGCGAGGAATACACCACGGGGGCGTCGGATCTCGCCGGGCTCACCGCGATTCTCGAAGCGCTCGGCTACGTCGTCACGCGGGAGATCGAGCGGGAAGTGTGGACGTACCGCGTGGGTGAGGCGACCGTGCGGTTCGAGCATTATCCGCGAATGGATGACCTCGTCGAGGTCGAGGGTACGCCGGAGGCGATCGAGCGCGCGATCGAGCAGTTGGGGATCGAGCGGTCGGCTTTTTCCGCCGAGCGGCTGCTGGATTTCGCGCGCCGTTACGAGGCGCGGACCGGAGCGCGCGCGGCCCTGTGCGAGAGCGAGCTCCGCGGGGAGTACCGGTACGATCTCGAGCAAGCTTGACGGTTGACGGCCCGGAGTAATCCGATAAACTTACTCGGCATAGCTTTTTGAGAACCATTCTCAACCGTTGCCATGACTCCCGTGATCCAGTCGTTTCTCGTCATCGTCCGCGAAGGCTTCGAGGCCATCCTCATCGTCGGCGCCGTAGTAGCTCTCCTCATCAAGACAGGCAACCGCGATCGCCTCAAGCCGATCTGGGCCGGCGTCGGTCTGGCATTGGCCGCGAGCCTGGTCCTCGGGCTCGCGTTCAGCGCGACGCTCGCCGCGTCACCGGCGGCGGCCGAGATCACCGAGGGCGTAACCATGCTGCTGGCGGCGGCGGTGATGTTCTTCGTCAGCTACTGGCTCATCTCGAAGACCGAGTCGGCGAAGTGGCGGCGGTTCATCCAGTCGCAGGTCTCGCGCGCGATGCAGCAAGGCGGCGGAGGAGCGCTGGCGCTCGTGGCGTTTCTCGCGGTTTTCCGGGAGGGCGCGGAAACCGTGCTGTTCTACCAGGCGATGTACCTGAACGCCCCCAGCGCGGCGGCGGAGCTCGTCGCCGGCTTTGTCGCGGGTGTCGCGGTGCTGGCGGTGATTTTCGCGCTCTTCTACAAGTTCGGCGTGAAGATCCCGCTGCGCCCGTTCTTCGCGGTGACGAGCGTGCTGTTGTACTACATGGCGTTCGTGTTCGCGGGCAAGGGAATCCACGAGCTGCAGGAAGGGCACGTGCTGCCCGAAACCGCGCTGGCAATCTCGAAGATCAAGTTCCTGGGGATCTACCCCACGGTCGAGACGATAACCGCGCAGGCGATTCTGCTGCTGCTGTTCGCGATTGCGATCGTGAAGACATTCGCCTTCAACAGAACGGCTTCGGAGCCGACGGCGGTCTGATTACCGCTGAGCGGCCAACGCCGAGAGTAGCTTCTCGTGCAGTCCCCCGAACCCGCCGTTGGACATGATCAGCACGACGTCTGCGGGGCGCAGAGTTCGTTCCAACGCTCGGACGATGTCTGGAACAGCCGGGATATAGGCGGCGGTCTTTCCCGCCGTTCTCCATCGCTCGACCAAGCCCGCCGGATCCATGGCGTTGCCGGCGTACCGCTCCGGATGGAACAGTCCCGCCAGCACGATCTCGTCCGCATCGGCGAACGCCGCCTGGTAAGTATCCTCGAACTGGCGCAGCTGCGCCGTGTAGCTCCGCGGCTCGTACACCGTGATCAGCCTGCGGCCCGGGTATCTCTGCCGCGCGGCCGCGATCGTCTCGCGGATCGCGGTGGGGTGGTGCGCGAAGTCGTCGAGCACGGTGACGCCGCGCGCCTCGCCCCGCACTTCCATGCGGCGCTTGACGCTCTTATACGTGCGCAGGCCTTCGCGCACGCGCTGGCGGTCGGCGCCCACGGATTCGGCCGCGGCGATCACCGCGAGAATGTTGCGCACGCTGAAAGCGCCGGCAAGCGGAGACTCGACCTCTCCCCATTCCGCGTCGTCGTGGAAGACCACGAACTTCGTTCCACCTGGAGCGAACCGGACGTTCTCCGCGCGCCACCGGGGCTGCGCGCTTCCCGGGGCGGGCGGCTGGTCGGGGGAGTACGCGAAGGACTCCACGGGCGCGAACGAGTTGGCCGCCAGCTCGCGCACCGTCGGTGAATCCCAGCCGGCCACGAGCGTGCCGTTGCCGGGAATCAGATTGATGAAGCGCGCGAACGCGAAGTTGTAGGCGATCGCGTCGCGATAGATGTCGGCGTGATCGAACTCGATGTTGGCGACGATCGCCGTATCCGGCAGGTAGTGCCACATCTTCGGCCCCTTGTCGAAGTACGCCGTGTCGTATTCGTCGGCTTCGATCACGAAGTACTTCGAGTCGGTGAGCCGGAAGGAGCGGCCGAAGTTCTCCGCGACCCCGCCGATCAGGAACGCGGGATCGAGCCCAGCGCTCTCGAGCACCCACGCCAGCAGCGAACTCATGCTGGTCTTGCCGTGCGTTCCGGCAACGGCCAGGGAGTGCCGCCCGCGAATGAACTCCTCCTGTATGACGGCCGCGGCGGATGTGTAGCGAAGCTTCTGGTTCAGCACCGCCTCGAGCTCCACGTTACCGCGCGAGATGGCGTTTCCCACGATCACGACGTCCGGCCGCGGCTCGAGATTCGCAGAAGCGAACCCAGTCTGGTACGGGATGCCGAGGGCCTCGAGCTCGTGCGACATCGGCGGGTAGACGTTCTCGTCCGACCCCGTGACAGTGTGGCCGGCGGCCTTGAGGAGCCCGGCGAGAGAGGCCATCGCCGTGCCGGCGATTCCGATCAGGTGATAGTGCAGATGACGGGCTCCGCGGCTTGGTCGGGGGTTTGCCTGTTAAGTATATCCTACCGTTTCAGCGCAATCGCATGGCCAAGGACACGAAGAAGAAACAGACCCGGGACACCGCCAACCTTCGCGACCGCGTCGAGCAGATCGAGCGCGAGTCGGGAGCGACAGCCCTCGCCGTCGCGGTCCGGGACGTCGAGACGTCGATCGAATTCGATTACGAATCCGACCGGTGGTTCCACGCGGCGAGCACCATCAAGATACCGATCCTGGTCGGCGTGTTCGGCGCGGTGCACGCCGGCGAGCTGCTGCCCCAGTCGCGCCTGCACGTGCGGAACCGGTTCAGGAGTGCCGACGACGACTCCATCTTCCGCGTGGATCCGGAGCGGGACGCCAACGCGGTCGTGCACGCGGCGATCGGCAAGACCATGCAGGTCCGGGAGCTCGCGTTCCACATGATCGCGACAAGCAGCAACCTCGCCACCAACCTGCTGCTGGACTTCGTCGGCCTGCAGAGCATGCAGCGGACGCTGGCCGACCTTGGCTTCGACGACGGGATCGAGCTGCATCGCGGCGTGGAGGACAACCGCGCATTCGACGCCGGGATATCCAACCGGGTGACGGCGGCAGGCCTGGCCCGCATGCTCAAGCTGATCGCCGAGGAGCGCGCTTTCTCGCGCATGCTCTCGAAGGAGATGCTGGACATTCTCCACGCGCAGGAATTCAACAGCGGCATTCCCGCGCCGCTCCCCAAGCGGACCCGGGTCGCGCACAAGACCGGCGAGATCTCCACCATCGCGCACGACGCCGGCATCGTGTATCTGCCCGGACGCAACCCGTACGTGCTGGTCGTGCTGACCGAGTGGGAGCCCGACGGCTCCGGCCGGCAGCAGGCCATCGCCCGGGTCTCCGAGGCCGTGTACGAGTTTCTGGCCGACGAAGGGGGCTCGAAGAAGGATGGCTGAGGACCGCTTGTTTCCGCTGCAGGTCGTGGACGGCCTCGCGCTCGACCAGAAGTACCGCGACGCGCTGCGACCGGGGGAGTCCCTGCTGGATGCGGCTGGCCGGGAGCGGACGCTGCCCCGCTATTTTTACGAGGTCCCCTCGTGGGACGTCGCCCGCAAGCTGGAGCTGTCTCCCCACTTCTACCTGTGGGAGTTCATCCAGACCGACGTACGGGAAGTCGACGTGTTCCGGCGATTTCCGAGGTACGTCCCCTGCGCGATCACGCTGCTCGCTCTCTGCCTGGAGCGCTTCCGGGAGGCCGTCGGTACGTTCGTGCACATTGCGGCAAACGGCGGGTACAGGTCTCCGGCACACCGTTTGAGTAGAGATGCTTCGCCCCACTGCTGGGGCACGGCCGCGAACATCTACCGGATCGGATCGACCTGGCTGAGCGACGAGAAGTCGATCGAGCGCTTCAGCATGGTCGCCCGGGAGACGCTGCCGGCAGTCTGGACAAGGCCGGCCGGCGACGCCGCCGGATTCGCGGACGATCATTTGCATCTGGACTTCGGGTACGTGGTTTCGATACCGCGCGACGCGCCCGACGACAAGGACAAGGCGCGGCGGTAGCGTCGCTCACCCCGGGGCGCGCGCGATCGGATCCCCCGGGGCAAAGGAACTCGAGGCCGTAGTAGATGTCGCAGAGCACAGCACGAAATCGGAAGAAGTCGGACGGCGGCGACAAGCGCTCGGCATCGGACAGGATAGCGCTGGCCGCAATCGGACTGGAAGCCGAATTCGCGGTGGTCGTCGACGGCGAAGAGGTGCGGCCCGAGGACGTGTTCGGCAGTCCCCGCCGTATCATCCGCGGCCCGCTCATGCATCGCGTGGGGCGGTCCTACCACCTTCCGACGGGCGGCGCGGTGTACTTCGACACGGGCGTGATCGAGGTTGCGACGCCAGTGATTGAGATCGAGAAGGGTTGCGCCGCCCGCGCGGGACGCTCGCTCTGGGAGAGCATTCTGTTCCTGCGGGACGAGCTGGACGCGTGGGAGAAGGCGAAAGGAAGCAGGGTCCAGCTGACCGGGTTCAGCGCGCACTACAACATCTCGTTCGATCTGCCCGCGCGCGAGCAGAGCAACGGCAGGAGCGTGGAGCAACTGGCTCTGCTGCTGTCCTACATCCTCCCGATGCCCGTGATGCTGCTCGCCGCCAACCGCGAATCCACCGGTATCGGCGTGCGCCCGCGCGGCAACCGCATCGAGGTGACCGCCGACTTCACGCCGAGCGCGTCGCTGATGATCGCGACGGCCACGCTGATCGTGGGAATCGTGCGAGCCGTCATGCGCTGGGAGAGCTTCGAGCTGGAGATGCTGAAGAAGAAAGGGATTCCGGTGCTGGAGCACTTCCGGCCGATGCGGCACACGTCGCGCAATGGCTGGCTCGCGCGCTTCTCCTGCTTCAGCGAGAATCCGTTCACGTGCGACGTGGACGCAGCGATGTGGCCTACGCGCGACGGGCGCGTGCTCGCGCTTCGGCACATCGCGGAGCTCACCGCCCGACGCTTCTGGCCGTCGATCCACCGCATCTCGGATCCGTTCACCTTGCGACTGATCGCGTCCGTGCTGCGCGGGCGCGTGCCGTCGCTGCTCGATCTGGACGCGCGGCCGGCGGAGTACGGGGACATTGGCCGGCTATGCCGGTGGGACAACCTCTTCTCCGAGCGGATGCTGCCGCGGTCGCGGTACGAGCGCGTGCTCATCCGCGCGATTCGGGGAGAAGAGCTGCACATGAACGGCATGTGGTACAAGCCGACGGGGATGAAGGGCTGGTCGAGAGTCGTGTTCAGGCGGCGCGAGGACGGCACGCGCCACGTGTTCTCACTCGACCGCCTGCTCGATCATCTGCCGGCATGGGAAAGGCTCAACTCCATAGGCAAGCCGCGTCGCCCCAAGCGAGCCTGGAACCGGACCAAGGCGGAATCCAAGTAGGGAGTGTGGCAGTTTGGAGTATTCAGTCAGGAGTACTCTCAACTGTCACACTCCAAACTGCCACACTCCAGACTTGGATCCCCCGTCAGAATCCCTGAACCATCGTCACGAAGCGTATATCCCCGGCCGGCCCGGCCCGACTTCACGGCGAGAGTACATCCACGCCACGCCCGCGACCACGAAACCCAGCGCGATCATCTGAGCCAGCGTGAGTCCGCCGAAGAAGCGGTCGTCCTTGGCGCGCACGAACTCGATGACGAATCGCTCGATCCCCGCGAGCACGGCGTACAGCCCGAACAGCCAGCCGGCCGCGTGCTTGTGGTCGCGGAAGCGCCACACGATCAGGAACATGACGAAGCCGAGGATGACCTCGTAGATCTGCGTGGGATGCACGGCGATCACCGCCGACGGGTCCGTGCCCGGCGGAAAGCTCACCCCGAACAGCTGCGACATGTTGGCCGCGGTGGAGGCAGGCGCGCCTTCGGGGAACTGCACGGCGAGCGGCGAATCCCAGGGCCGCCCGTAGTCGTCGCCCACGGCCCAGCAGCCCGTGCGCCCGACGGAGTACGCCGCCGCGAGGCTGATGGCGCTCGCGTCGCTGATGGTGCTCCACCGCAGCTTCTTGAATCGCACCACGAGACTCGTGGCGATTATCCCGCCGATCAGTCCGCCCCAGAACACGAAGCCCGCGCGATCGAACAGCGCGCCCATGTCCTGCACGAGGATCGCGTAATAGATCTTGGCGCCGAGGAGCCCGCCGACCACCGCGGCGAAGACGAGATCGCCCACCGGCGCAGGATCATGTCCCCGCCGGGTCAGCTCCCGCGTCAGCAGGATCTGCCCGATGACGAAGCACAGCAGCATTGCGAGCCCGAAGCCGCCGACTTCGAGCGGGCCCAAATGGTAGACGAAGGGCTGGTGGACGATGTACGGGCTGTCAGGCATGGGCCAATGATAACGTCAGCCAGCAGCTAGCAGCTAGCTGCTAGCTGCTAAAAGCCAACGGCGTTCCTCAGGCCGGGTATGGGGAGCGTCGCGTACGCGTTGAGAGACAGGTCGGCTCGCTCGCCGCGCTCGAAGTGAAACAGTCCGGCGCGAGCTATCATCGCCGCGTTGTCGGTGGAGAGGCGGGGGGAGGCGCTGTGCACCGTCGCGCCGATCCGCTCGGCGCGCTTCTGCGCGGCCTCCACCAGCGTCCGGTTGCACGCCACGCCGCCCCCGAGGACGATGCGCGAGCGGCCGCGCTCGTCGGCCGCGCGGACGGTCTTCTCGACCAGGGTCTCGATGAGCGCGTCCTGAAAGCCGCGCGCGATGTCGGCGCGGTCGCGCTCGACGTCCGTGGAAGCGCGCACCGCGTTGAGGACGGCCGTCTTGAGCCCGCTGAACGAGACGTCGTGATAGCCGGGCTGGTTTTCCTTCCACGTTCCGTCGAGCATCGGGGGCTTGAACCTGAAGCGGCCTGCAGTGCCGCGGGCGGCGAGCTCCTCGACGTACCGCCCGCCGGGGTAGGGAAGTCCCAGGAGCTTGGCGACCTTGTCGAACGCCTCGCCCGCGGCGTCGTCGCGCGTCGCGCCGAGCAGCTCGTAGCTCCCCCATTCCGGACAATCGATCAGCATCGTGTGCCCGCCGGATACGAGCAGCGCCATGAACGGCGGCTCCGCGCCGGCATCCTCGAGCGACGCGGCGAAGAGATGACCCTCCATGTGGTGCACGGCGACCACGGGAATGCCGAGCGAGAATGCGAGCGCCTTGCCGTACGACACGCCCGCGAGGAGCGCGCCGATCAGTCCGGGGGCGTGCGTTACCGCGATCGCGTCGAGCTCGCCGAATTTCGCCGCGGCATCAGCGAGCGCTTTGTCGGCCACGGGCACGATGCTGGTGAGGTGCGCCCGCGCGGCTATCTCGGGGACCACCCCGCCGAACACGGCGTGCACGTCCTGCGACAGGATCACGAGTGATAGCAGCGCCGGCTTGCCGGATTCCTTTTTCTCGATGACCGCCGCCGACGTCTCATCGCACGACGTCTCGATCCCGAAGATCAGCGTCACGTCAGCTCGCCGGCTTTGCGAGCAGCTGCTCCACCAGCGCGCGGTTGGCGGGGGAGTCCCAGTGGATCGCGCCCCGAACCCGCTTGCGGATGATCCCGTCGCGGCCGATGACGACGGTCTCCGGCACGCCCGTGGTGAGATACGCGCGCTGTATTCCGCCGGTGGAATCGTGCAGTATCTCGAAGGTAAGACCGAGCGAGTCGGCGAACGCGCGGATCTGCTCCTCGGTGCCGCCGGCGTCCACGCTGACGGCTACGACCTCGAGCCCCTGCGCGGCGTAGGCATCGTGCAGGTTCTGGATGCTGGGCATCTCCACGCGGCACGGCGCGCACCACGTGGCCCAGAGGTTGAGCAGCACGACGTCGCCCGAGTAATCTGACAGCGTTTTCGTGCGCGGCACCGAATCGAGCGTGGCGGCGGAGAAATCCGGCGCCCGCGAGCCCACGCCGGCCGTGACGAGATCCCGCCGTAGCGCGCGCACGCTGAAGAAACCGCCGACGATGGTCGCGGCAAAGAATACGAGCAGCGCGATGCGACGCTTCGTCACACCGTCTCCACGCAGAGCTTCCGCAACACGG
>JANLGX010000104.1 GCA_024654005.1 Gemmatimonadaceae bacterium
CGACTATCAGCGTTGGCGGTGTCGCACGTGAGCTGGCGGCGGAAGGGATGGCGTGGGAGCACGTGTCTACCTGGCTCCCCACGTTCAATTGCATTGCCGGCGAGCTGGCAGTGCGCGGGACGATCTTCGCGCCGTACGGGCGGGACGCGGACGTAGCCGGCGCCGTGTACGCGATCAGCATGGTGAACCGGAGCAAATCGCCGATCACCGTCACGCTCGGCTTCGAGGGGACGCTCGGCCATCGCCAGCAGCGTGTCCGTTCCGCGCGCGCGTTCGACGACGCGCATCGCATCACCGCCGGCGATCGCGGAGTGATCGTGCTGGACGGTGCCGCGATCCCCGCGCACGCCGCGCTCGCCGTCGGCGGCGACGGAGAATGCAAGGTGGAAGTGAGCGACGGTGATTCGCCCGGCTGGTCGCTCGCGCGCGAAATAGTGATCGGCCCGGGCGAGCGCGTCGAGGACGCGTTCTACATCGGCGCCGGGCCCGAGCGCGACGGCGCAGAGGCGACCGTCGCGGTGATGCGCCGGCGCGGGTGGAGGGAGCTGCTTCGCATCACCACCGAGACGCTGCGCTCGTTCGAGCAATCCATCGGCAACGACGCGCTCGACCGCCTGATCAACCGCAATTTGCTGCTGGCGTATTTCTACGGAGTGGGCCGCGCGCTGGACGACGCGCACTTCTATCTCGTCCGGACGCGCGCTCCGTGGAATTCGCACGGCCTCACCGTCAACGACTGGGAAGCGTTGACCTGGACGATCCCCGCCGTGCAGCTGGCCGACGCGGATCTCGCGCGCGAGCTGATCCTGCGCATGTGCGAGCTGCACGGGTACGCGCCGGGAACGGGCGTGCACTACCTGGACGGCACGTTGTTTCAGGCGGGATTCTCGCTGGAGGGCGCGTCGGCCTACGCGATAGCGGTGGAGCGGTACATCTCGCAGACCGGCGACGACCTGATCGTGGAAGAGCCGGCCGTCGCCGACACGCTGTACCAATCGCATGACGACATCGAGGCGCGCCGGGACAAACGCTGGCCGCTGTATTCGACCGAGGTCACGCCCGGCG
Source organism: Gemmatimonadaceae bacterium (assembly GCA_024654005.1). GTDB lineage: Bacteria > Gemmatimonadota > Gemmatimonadetes > Gemmatimonadales > Gemmatimonadaceae > JACDCY01. The sequence goes on from JANLGX010000104.1 coordinate 1,066, forward strand.
GCGAGCCCGTGAGCCAGCCGTACGGCGCGCACGCCAACGCCGTGGTCGCCCAGGCGATGGAGATGTTCAAGCGCACGCTGGACGAGAAGACCGCGGAGAAGGTCGAGGACGCGGAGGCCATTCGTGCCGCGTTGCGCAGGAAGTTCGCGACGACGGAGGACGCGGCAACGGCCGTGCTGCACTCCTCGATCGATCTCTCCGGCGCGTTCTCGTCGGACGACGATGCGGTGGCTTCGCTGTACTGGCTGCCATTCTACGACGGCATCCGCCGCGAGGATTCGGTGTATCGCCGGACCGTGCGTCCGTTCGACGCCCAGCAGCCCGACGCGCTCGCGACGCATTGCGCGCGCCTCGTCGGCCCGAGCGCCGGCGCCACGCTCAAGTGGCTGCGCCGCGCCCCGCTCGACAACGGCTTTGCGGCCGAGCTGGTGGACGCCGACGGAGCGGCCACGGCCAACGGCGGCGACGCAACTCTGGCAGGCCTGCTGGCGTATACTGTATGGTATGCCGTGCACGTTCTGGGCGTGCGGCCGTGAAGCCGGTGATTAGTGATTCGTGATTAGTGATTAGTGATTAGGAACCGCGAGACTATAGAAACGAACGCTGTGTTGGTAGTTACTAATCACCAATCACTCATCACTAATCACGTTTCACGGCTCGGGTGGCGAAACCGGTAGACGCGAGGGACTTAAAATCCCTTGGGCTAAAAGCCCATGTGGGTTCGATCCCCACCCCGAGCATAGATCGCACGTTGGATCGAAGAGAAGTTCTCCTTCCGCATTCGTGCAGGGTGTCGTACAATTGTGCGCTGTCGCAGCGCCCTCTCGACGCCCAGGGCCATTTCGCGCTTTCGGGCACCACTCAGACTCGCAGCCCGAAACGTTGACCAACCCTCCGTCGCGTCTTGTTCAAGCGCTCAGCGACCGATACACCATCGAACGCGAGGTGGGTGCGGGCGGCATGGCGACCGTGTACCTCGCCAACGATCTGAAGCACGACCGGAAAGTAGCGCTCAAGGTCCTCCGTCCGGAGCTCAGCGAGGCGATGGGCTCCGAGCGATTTCCACGCGAGATCAAGTTCGTCGCGCAGTTCAATCATCCGCACATACTCTCGCTGTACGATTCTGGTGAAGCGCAGGGGTTTCTGTACTTCGTCATGCCGTACGTGGAGGGCGAATCTCTCCGCGATCGTCTTGCCCGCGAGAAACAGCTTCCGGTCAGTGACGCGATGCGGATCCTCCGCGAGGTAGCCGACGCGTTAGCGTACGCGCACGCGCGCGGCGTCGTGCATCGCGACATCAAGCCCGGGAACGTTCTGCTGTCGGGCCGGCATGCTATCGTGACGGACTTCGGCGTAGCCAAGGCGCTCGCGGGCTCCGGCGGGGACAACACGACCACCGTCGGAGTCGCGATCGGCACGCCGCAATACATGGCGCCGGAGCAGGCGATGGGCGAGACCAACATCGACCATCGCGCCGACATCTACGCCCTCGGCATCCTCGGCTACGAGATGCTCGCCGGGCGCCCGCCGTTCGACGCCGCGACCGCGCAAGGAATTCTAGCCGCGCAGGTCATGACCGCGCCCGGCGATCTCCAGGTAGCACGGCCGGGTATTCCGCCGGTGCTCGCCGACGCGGTGATGCGCTGTCTCGCGAAGAATCCCGCTGACCGGTGGCAGACCGCGGAGGAGCTCATCGGCCGGCTGGAAATGGTCGCCGGTACGCCGAGCGGTGGATCCACTCCGACAGACACGCGTCCTCTCCGAGCGACCGGCGTTCGACCGTCCCGGCTGAGGCCGTGGATGATCGCGGCCGCCGTCGCGGGATTTGTGATAGCAGGGACCGCGACCGCGGTGGTCCTTAGCAAGGGAGGTGCATCCGACCGGATCGAGAAGATCGGCGTGATGCCTTTTGAGGACATATCGGGGAAGGATTCCCTGTTCGTCACGGCGATGCACGACGCTCTTACGAACGCGCTGACCCGCGGGAATCTCGTCGGCGTCGCCCCGCGTTCCGCGATGATGCGCTACAAGGGCGGGGCGCAAACTACGCGTGAGATCGCCAGCGATCTCGGCCTTGGCGCCATAGTCGAGGCCACGGTGTTCCGCGCGGGAGAGGTCATGCGGATCAATGTTCAGTTCACCGATCCGGAGACGAGCAGGTCGCTCTGGTCGGATACATATGAGCGAAATGTCAGCAACGTGCTGGCCGCGCAGAGTGATGTCGTCGCCCGAATCGCAACGGGGATCGACAGCGCGAAGCGCGCTGTCG
>JANLGX010000105.1 GCA_024654005.1 Gemmatimonadaceae bacterium
CCGACCGCGCGGGCGCCGAGCCTGCCGGCACCAGGACACATCGAGACCCCGGCCGCACCCGCGGGACCGGCCTCAACGCCAACGGCGGTGTCCACGATCGCGTCGCCGGCCCCGCCCGTCCGTGGGGCGTTTGCGCCGTCGCCCTCCAGTCACCGCGGCGAGCAAGCCATCGCCGAGTGGCAGGAGGCCGACAGCCTCGATGCCCTGCCGCGGGTCTCACACGGTGACGAAGTCGTCTACGGCCTCGAAGCCATGAAGGCTCGCGCGAGGGGCGAGGCGTTGCTGGAACCGACCGGTCCGGTGCGCGTGAGCTGTGGCGAGGCAATCACGTGGGACAATCAGATCGGCGAAGCGTCACGCGGCGAGACGGCATGGATCATCGACACGCTCGAGCATCCCAACACCGTCACCGCGGGTGCCTCGGGCCGGCGCCTGTCCGCCGCCCGGGGTGTCGGGGTCCTGGAGCCGGCGATCGACGCGGCGCAGTCGGCTCAAGCGGCGAACTCGATTGAAAAGATGCTCTGTCACCAACTGGCGGCCGTCCATTTCACGGCGATGCGACTCCTCCTGGTAGCGCCCGGTTCTTCACATGAATTCGACAGCCGGACGGCGAACGCGTTCTGGCAGCCACGCTTCGCCGGGTTGGTTGAGCCGTCGCCATACTGCACGCCAGTTGCGTTTTACCAGAGTCCTCTCACGCTTCGCATCGATCTTCAGCGCTTCGTAGAAGTAGTTGTACAGCCACTCCCACGCGGCCGCGCGCTCGGGCACCAAGGACCTCTCCCGGTCGAAGAACTCTGGGGGGTGTTGCCTGACGACGCCGTCAATGACTCGAGGTTCGACCACCAGATGCAGGAGCTCGTGGACGGCGATGAGCCGGAAGACGACTCGGCAAACACCGCGCACACGCCCGAGATCGGAACCGGATCGTGCGAGACCGCGGCGAGCGCGCCGATGTCCTCGGTGGCATAGCCGAGATAGAACGCGGTCTTCTCCAGGAACGCGCCCGTGCCCGCCGCGCACTTGTCGTTCAGACTGGAACGACTTCACGCGCCCGGCCTCGTCGAGCCTGGTCGCCTTCATCCTCTGCCCGCCCACGTCGAGCACCGTGCGGGTCCCGGGAAAGAAGAACGACGCGCCCCGCGCCGCGGCGAGGGCCACCGATCGGCCTCCGACCGATAACCACCACGAGATCGAGGCCCGATGCGTGATCCTCAGGTCCGTCGCAAAGCCGCCCACTTTTTCGCAACGATCCGCGCTGAGCCGCGGCGCTCTCCAATCAGCAGCGCCGACGGCTCCAGTCAGGTTATTAGATAGCCAGGTCCTGCTGATCGGTCAACCCACGCGAGGCAGGGGTTCCAAATCCTCGATAACCGCCGCTTTCCTCGACCGCAGCGCGTGCCACAGATCCCAATCTCGCTGCAATCCCAGCCAGAAATCCGCACTCATACCGGTCACGCGGGCCAACCGCAGCGCCGTGTCAGGTGTCACGGCTCGCTTGCCCCGAATGACCTCGTTGAGACGGGGGAACGAGACACCCAAACGAACCGCAAATGCCGATTGTGAAATGCCCAGCGGTTCGAGAAACTCCTCGAGAAGCATCTCACCCGGATGCGTTGGGGGCTGATGGGTAGGCAGCTTCCGAACAACCAGTCGCTTCGTCTGCTGAATGCGCTTAGTGGTAATCCGCAATTGCGACCTCGTCGGCATAACCATTCTCCCAACGAAAGCACACCCGATACTGCTCGTTGATCCGGATGCTATGTTGACCGGCCCGATCGCCGGAGAGCCGCTCGAGACGGTTGCCTGGTGGCAGGGCGAGCTCGCGGAGATCTCGCACGCGATTGAGCTGGGTGAGCTTGCGGCGTGCCACTCGCCACAACACCGGCGAGCAAGCCGCCCGAGCCCGTCGAGTCGCTACGCCATTGAAGATGTCCTCGGTGGCCCGATCTACGAACGACCGTATCACGGTTTCTATTATAGCGGATTCCGTTATAGCCCGCCAGCCGGCACTGATTCTCCAGGATCGGCGTGAAGACGGCCTGCGCGGAGTCCCCCCGGACGCCAAACGCGAGACGGTGATCGTGAAGTGAAGCGAAGCAGCCTGTTACAGCAGCTCCGCAGACACGGCCTGAGGCTTCAGGCCTCGAGGCCGAGGGCCTGTCCCTCCCGCAGTTCCACATCGTCGTCTTCGGTGCCGATCGCCTGAGCGATCACACGCTTCGTCACGGCCTCGAAGTGCTCGTGCAACACGGTCTGCAGATGCAGGAACTCCGGCCACAGCGTCGCATCGACGTACGACTTGACGACCCGGACCATCACTGTCGTGCGACGTTGACCGTGGTACCGATATGGGTTCAACCCGTGTCGTCGGAGCACGGCAATGAACAGAGCACGCGACCAGGCATCTGTCAGGGAAAAACGGAACTCGACCGCCGGTTCGATCTCGTCGAGGGCAGTCAGGCGGGACCGAATCCGATTCGAGGCGTTTTTCGCAGCGCGTCGCTCACCAGCAGTGATTCCCGTTGTAGTGGCTAACCTAAAGTAGATCCAATTCCGATCCCGCGACCAGCTGCACGTGCCAGTCACAGGGGTATAGGTGGCCGATGTCGTGGAGAATGCAGATGTGGGGATGGATCAGCGCCTGCGTCGCGCCGTGCAAGAAATGCGATCAGGCCAGTGGTGCCGGCCTGCAGTATGTGCGACCTGGGCCCGCGCGCGCGTGAGTTCAGGCCGATTTCGCGGGGGTTCTCGCTGGCATGCGGCCCGCGTGACGGCAGCGGATGGCCCGGCCCTCAACGGACTACGAACCGCGGTG
>JANLGX010000107.1 GCA_024654005.1 Gemmatimonadaceae bacterium
CCGCGATCAAGGCCATCGAGGATGAGCGGTGGGGAACGATGCTCGCGCTGCAATCGCCGCACATCGTCACGATCCCCCTGGAGGACGCGTTGCGCGAGCCGAAGCGGGTGGACCCCAACCACGACATCGTCCAGACGGCCCGGGCCACGGGAGTCTCGTTCGGGGACTGAATGTCCCCTGTGGAGGACGATTTTCGCCTTTTCGGGCGAGGCATCGAAGTACGTAAGCCATTTTCCCATAACGCCTTACGGTGATTCGGGCACGCGGCCCCATACCTGCCATTACCTAGCGTGCTGGCATGGGGCCGGCGCATCGTTGGAGTCGTTAATGAACAAGCTCTATCTCGCAATGACGTTCGCAGTGATCACCGCCGCGATACCGGGGGAGGCCGCCGCACAGGGCAAGCCCCGCGTGCCGCAGCCGGCGCCGCAGCGCGACAGAGATGAGCAGCCACGGATCCCGAGCCGATACCGTCCCCCCGCAGGGATGTGCCGGATCTGGCTCGAGGATGTCCCCGCCAGCCGACAGCCGGCGCCGACCGATTGCATCAGGGCGCTGCGCAACAAGCCGGCGAACGGCCGCGTGATCTTCGGAGATCCGCTGCCGGCATCCAGGAAGAAGGGCGGCCGTGGCAACCCGTTCGGGCTCGACTCCTTCGAGTGATGGATCAGCTCACGAGGAGGGACCGATGAGAAAGATCGCTCTTACACTGATCGTCGCGGGCGCAGCGCTCGCGACGGAGGCGAGCGCGCAGGTTATGGTGCGGGCGAGCAGCGTTCCGCCGGGCCAGCGTCCGCCCGCGGGCATGTGTCGCGTGTGGATCGAAGGGGTGCCCCCCGGACGCCAGCCGGCCGTGACCGACTGCGCCACGGCGCGCGCGACGGCGCCGCTGAACTCGCGGATCATCTTCGGCAGCGACGCTCCGTTCCCGGGGCGCACCGTCGGCCGGTTCAGAGACAACAACTGCGACTTCGAGCGTCGCGGCACGAACCTCGGCGACATCTTCTTCGGCCTGCGCACCTCGCGCGACCTGGATCGTGATTGCCGCGTGAGCACGAGCCGCACCCGGGACTCGGGCGTGTGGTATCCGGTGGGCCGTGACCGGAACGGCAACGTGATCTACGAGCGCCGCGTGCGCGACCGCAGCGGTCGCACGATCGTGGAGCGCGCGCGGAGCCGCGACGGGCGGACTCTCACCCGGATCGCAGCCAACGGGCGCGTCAACCGTGATCGGGATTGGGACGACGACGATGACGATTTCGATCGTCGGGTCTCGCGCGCGGAGCATGATCGCCGGAAGGCGATCGAGAAGGCGCGCCGCGATCGGGAGAAGGCGGTGCGCAAGGCGCAGAAGGATCGCGCCAAGGCGATCGAGCGCGCGCGGCGGGACGCCGAGCGCGGGCGCCGCGGGAAGGGCCGCGTGGGGTAGGCTCTTGTCGCGCGGTCGAAGTTGATTGGTGGGCTCTGACCGGACCTACGCTTCGCTAACACGGTCCTGTCAGAGCCCACCAACCAACTTCGCCTTCCAGCACTATCGCCGCCGCGGTTTGTTTCGCGGCCCCGCGGTGGCATCTTGCGGTCATGCACCGCAGCGTCCGCGATCAATATCTCCCGCCCGACCACGAAGCCTTCGTCGCCGCGGAGCCACCGACAGGGCGGGTCATCGTCATCGCCCCCACGCGCGCGGCATGCGAGACCATCGAGCTCGCGCTGGGGCTCCACATCGATACGTTCCTCGAGCGCGAGCATGGCGCTGAGGTCCGCGAGCTTGCCGCATCAGGAAAGGGATTCGGGATCGTCGCGGGCACGGGCACGGGCAAAACTCTCGCGGTCCGGCCGATCTCCGAGATCATCCTCCAGGCGCCGCTCAAGGTCGGAGTAGTCAACCGCGAGCGCGAGGCCACGCCCGACACGCCGACGTGGAACGTGGTCATCGTCACCACCGGCATCGCGCGCCGCTGGTTCCAGGACGGCGACATCCTCGCGAGCGACACGCTGGTCGTGGACGAGATCCATCAGACCTCCGCCGAGCTGGAGCTGTGCCTCGCGCTCGGCAAGCGCGTCGGCTGCAGGTTCATCTGGCTGTCGGCCACGGTAGATCCGACGTTCTACTCGCGCTACCTGGAATCTTCCGGAGTCGTGCAGAGCTTCGCCTTCGATCCTGCGAGGGCCGCGAAGGTCACGGTGATCGACAAGGAGCCGCTCGACTTCCTGGATGACCGCTTTCTCCAGCGCGTGCTCAAGGAGCGGCGCGGAGTCGGCGTCTTTCTGCCGACGCGCAACGCGGTGGAGCAGGCGGCTGCGCAGGTCGAGGAAAGATTCCCGCGCATCAATACCGCGTTCTATCACGGCGGGGAGCCGATCCGGATCATCCGGCCGTTTCTCGAGGGAGACGACCTGAAGCCGTTCCTGCTCGCGATGACCGCCGCGGGGCAGAGCGCGCTGAACGTGCGCGGACTCGACACGGTGGTCATCGACGACACGCGCTTCGCCAACGTCATCGAGCGCGGGCGCAACGTGCTCACGCGCGTCCACCTCGGCGCCAACGAGATCTTGCAGATGGCGGGTCGCGTGCACGGCCGCGTGGAGAACGGGCGCGTGTTCATTCTGTCCGACCGCAACATCGTGTTTTCGGAGCTGTGCCCGACGGCGCCCGACTTCCAGCTCGCGGGCGACTCCGAGCGCGTCGCCATCACCTGCGCCGACCTCGGCGTCCGCGCCGACGATCTCGAGCTGCCGGTTCCGCTGGACAAGCAGTCGTACCGCCGCGCGCTCGCGCTGCTCGAGGACCGCGGGATCGTGGAGAACGGCCGGCTCACGCACTACGGCAAGCTGGTGGAGGCGATGCCGGTGGACCGGCCGTGGGCCGAGCTGCTGGTGCACGCCGACGACGATCTGGTGCCGTACGTCGCGGTGATGAGCTCGGTCGAATCGCTGCACCGCATGACGCGCGACGACCGGAACCTCGACGGACTCGTCGTTCCGGGGAGCGACCACCTCACGGCGTACAATCTCTACGCCGAAGGATTCACGCGCTGCGGCTACATCGGCGAGGTGTACGGGCTGCCGAGGCACCTGTTCGACGACAGCGTGGAGCAATGGGCTGAGGAGCGCGGCGTGCTCGTCAAGGCGATCGAGGACGCGGCGCTGGGGATGGCGAGCGTGTACCGCGCGCTCAACCTGCAATTGCCGGAGAAGATGGTGCTCGCGCGCGATCACGCGTACGGCAAGTTCGTCGAGCTGCTGGCCGAGGTGATGCCGTTCGATCTGGTGATAGACGAGGAGACCGCGGGCGGCGACAGCGCGCGCGTGTCGAAGACGAGCGTGTGCGGCAGCTGGGGCGCGATCGCCGGTACGCTGCGGTACTTCGCCGATCGCAGCGGGATCCCGCGCGCGGGAATCGAAGGGACCCAGATCCCACTGGAGAAGATCCGCAAGCACGCCCGCCGCGGTCCGCCGGAAATCGTGTACGACGCGCGGCGAAAGCACAATCCGCTCACTCTGCGGCGGACGCTGACGTATTTCGGCTTCGAGCTGGAGCGGGAGCTGGAGTCGATCGAGGAGTTTCCGCCGGAGCTGGAGCGCGCGGCGCGGCACGCACTGGCGGAAGCGCTGGCGAAGGGCGAGGCGCGGCACGCGGCGGTGAACCGCAACCGCGTCACGGTCGAGGAGATCCGCGAGATCTACCGGCGCTCGGGCGGGGCGACGCCGAAGCTCGGCTTGCAGGAGCTGACGGAGATGTACGAGATCGCGCACGCGGAGGTCCGCTCGCTGAACGACTTCAAGGCGGCGCCGCTGCGGCTGGATCTGGAGGCGCTGATCGAGCCGGGCGCGCGCGAGAAGTACGCGGCTCTGCCGGACAGCGTTCCGATCCGCGACAAGGACGTCGAGATCGCGTACGAAGTGGAGGAAGATGACGGCGAGCGCCGCGGCGTCGCGCGGCTGCGCCTGCCGGAGAAGGTCGCGCGGACGTTGAGCGAGCCCGAGCTGCCGCGGCTCGACCGGCCGCTGCGATTCCTGGTGCTGCGCGGGCAGCGGGGGGCAGTGCGCGCGAACACGTTGGAGGAATTGCAGGACGCGCTGGACCAGCCGTGGACTCAGGAAGAAGTCGAGCGCGCCGAGCGAGGCGAGCGGGAGCCGGCGCGTGGCGGAGATCGCGGGCGTCCGCGCGGCCGCGGTGGGCGTGGCGGTCGAGGTGGTGGTGGAGGCGGTGGAGGCGGTGGTGGCGGCGGAGGTGATCGTCACCGCGGGGGCGGAAAGCGCGGCGGCCCGCGCCAGGGGAGCAAGCACGGCGACAAGCGTGGCGCGCCGAAGGCGCGCGGCGGCGGGCGGGGTCGCAGCCCTCGCGGCCGGCGTTAAACTTCCGCACCGACCGATCCCGGGACAAATGCCGAAGACCTCGCAATCCGCACTCGCCGAATATTTCCGCGCGCACCAGAAAGTCGCGGGCGACACGCTCATCGCGCTCGCGGGCCAGATCGCCGCTTCCGCCGACGCGATGGCCGGCGCGCTCGTCGCCGGGCACAAGGTGATCGCGTTCGGCAACGGCGGCAGCGCGACGCAGGCGAGTCACCTCGTGGGCGAGCTGCTCGGTCGCTTCAAGGACAATCGGCGACCGTTGCCGGCGGTCGCGCTTGCATGCGATCCGGCGGCAGTGACTTGCATCGCCAACGATTTCGGCTACGCGACGCTGTTCGAGCGGCAGGTGGAGGCATTCACGCAGCCCGGCGACGTCGCGATCGGGCTCACTACCAGCGGGAAATCGGAGAACGTCCTGCGCGGGCTGGCCGCCGGGGGAAAAGCCGGGGCGATTACGATCGCGCTCACCGGAGCGGCGGGGCTGGCCGACGGCGCAACGGCCGATCACGTGCTGGCCGTGCCGAGCAGCACCACCGCGCACATCCAGGAAATGCATCTCGTGCTGCTGCATCTCTGGTGCGTCGCAATCGACGAGGCCGTGAAGGCAGGCTGAGTGGAGCGAGCCGGCGACATCGTGCCCGCGCCCGGGTATCGGCGCGCGCTGTGGATCGTCGTGCTGCTCAATGCGGGCTACGGCGTGGTGGAGATGGCCGGCGGGTTCCTCGCGGACTCGCAGGCCCTCAAGGCGGACGCGCTCGACTTTCTCGGCGACGGGCTGATCACGTTCTTCGGGATCGTCGCGCTGTCATGGCCGCGCGAGTGGCGCGCCCGCGCCGCTCTCACACAAGGTTTGTTTCTGGCGGCAATGGGCGTGGGCGTGCTGGCCGCTACGGCGTATCGCGTTCTCGTGCTGCGTCAGCCCGACGCCGAGTTGATGGGCGTGTTCGGTGGGATCGCGCTGGTCGTGAACATCGCCGCGGCTGCGGTCCTGCTGCCACATCGCGCCGGCGACGTGAACGTGCGCGCGATCTGGCTGTTCTCCCGGAACGATGCGCTGGGGAATCTGGCGGTGGTGATCGCGGCCGGATTTGTCGCACTGACCGGGACGCGCTGGCCGGATTTGATCGTCGCGGCGGCGATCGCGGGGCTGTTTCTCCAGTCTGCGTGGTCGATAATCCGGAGCGCGAAAGCACCTGCAGAGCATCTGGCGCGTTGACGCCTCCGATTCGAGATCGCCCGGAGGCATGCGAGACAATGGAAACTCCAGCGTCACGAGCCGAGTCGACGAGTGAACTTTCCGGCTCCCGAAAACGTCGTTAGTTGGTAGTCGCGCTTAGACTCCATACGGAGCGAACATGGCCTGGAACCGTCCCGCTGGTGCGGACGAGGTGCGTCTCCACCTGCTGGTGCTCCGATGCCAGGCAGGCGACGAGCACGCATTTAGGCAGCTATTCGATGCGTACAGCGGACGTACCATGAATTACATGCGAGGTATAATCGGCGATGCTGCTGACGACGTGCACCAGGAGTTGTGGCTCGCCGTATTCCGTAGCATTGCGTCGCTTGCCAATCCTCGCGCGTTTCAGACCTGGCTGTTTCGGAGCGCGCGCCACCACGCGTTGGATTTTCTGAGGCGGGTGAAACGGGAGATAGAATTCATCGATGATGTCCAATTGGACGCTGTCGATTCCGCCGAAGTGCCGGAAGGCCCGCCGCTCCAAGAACTGGAACAATCCGAACTTGGTACCGCCCTCGCCGCCCTCTCGCCGCTCCAGCGCGAGGTGTTGCTGTTGCGCTACCGAGACGACTTGAGCTACGCAGAAATCGCTCTTGTCATAGGCAGGCCGATTGGGACGGTTCGTACGCGACTTCATCATGGGAAGCGGAAACTCCACGACATAATTGAGCGAGGAAAACAATGACAAACGCAGGCACACGTCCAGGCGGGGCGAGCGACGCATGGGTCCGGATCGAAAAAGAAAAGCGCCTTGACCGCTTCATCCGCAAAGCATCCATTATCGCGTGGGCTGTCACGCTCGGACTGTTGGTACTCTTCGCCATCGCGCTCGTTGCGCCAGTTGTACAGGTGATGAGGATGGCGGCGGCCGGTGGCGTACCGTGGGTCATAGCGGTAGGATCCGCGATGCCATTGTTCGGTGCGCTAACGAGCGTGAGCCTCCTCGTCGCAACGCTTACTACGGTCGGGGTCTTTCTTCGGTTCCGTACCGCAAGCCTCAGCGAGATCCAGCTCAGGTTAGCCACGTTGGAGGAGATGCTCTCCGCTCAATCGGAATCTCAGTCCCATTGAGATATACCAACACGCGGTCTAACACTTCCGGCACAGGGGTAATCAGGATGCAACCGACTAGGTGCCATGTTGTCTCTCTGGCCGCACTCGCGGGCTTACTCACCGCTGGCGTGGGCAAGTCGGTCGGCGCCCAAGTAGCGTACGATGCCCCAGGCACCCGCGTGGAGGTGTTGGGCTTGCATCGCTGGACGCTCGGCGCGCTACAGGATTCAGTTCGCCGGAGAGTCCCCGGTCAATCGCTCTCCGATGCGGC
>JANLGX010000109.1 GCA_024654005.1 Gemmatimonadaceae bacterium
GGCTCGAGGGCCATCGCCGCATCCGCCGCGGAGTCGACGGTCGTGATCCCGGCCGGGTGCAGCGTTGCGCCGGCTGTGAGGATGCTGATCTCGAACATGATCATGTTCTTCATCATCCTCACAGCCGGCGCAACGCTGCACCCGGCCGGGATCACGACCGTCGACTCCGCGGCGGATGCGGCGATGGCCCTCGAGCCGCTCGCGGGGAAGGCCGCGTCGCTCGTGTTCTCGATCGGAATCATCGGCACGGGAATGCTCGCGGTTCCGGTCCTGGCCGGATCGGCCGCGTACGCGGTCGCCGAAGCGGGCCAGTGGCGGCGCGGGATGAACCGCAAGCCGAAACAGGCCCACCATTTCTACATCGTCATCGTGCTCGCGATGCTGATCGGAATGGCGCTGAACTTCGCCGGCGTGAACCCGATGCGGATGCTGTTCGGCGCGGCGGTCGTCAACGGAGTGCTCGCTCCGCCGCTGATCGTCGTGATCCTGCTCATCTGCAACAACCGGGGCGTGATGGGAGAGAAGCGGAACGGATGGGTGATCAACACCGGCGGAATCGTGGCCGCGATCCTCATGGGGGGCGGCGCGATCACCCTGCTGGTCTCGTGGCTGTAGGGAGCGCCTCCGCAGGCTGACGGCGCGGGCCCGGCGGCTTCACGAGCAGCCGGTCGCCGGTCCGGATCCGCGGCCCTTCGAGCCGGTTCCACGCCTGCAGCTCCTCGACCGTCGCGCCGAAAGTATTGGCGATCGTCGAGATGGCGTCGCCGCGACGGATCGTGTAGTAGAGCGGGGCGTTCGCGATCTCCCGTACCTGGGCCCGCAGCCGCGCTTCCCGCGCCGCTAGCTCCTGCTGGGCCGTGTGCGTGGCGGTCACATAGCTGGCGAGCGAGTCCAGCTCCCGCCGGTGCGCGCGGGTCGCGGCGAAAGTCGCCTCCTGACCTTCGCGCTTCACCCGCACACCCGGCACGCTGAGAAGAAAGACGCGCCCCGGGTCCATCTCCAGCAGAGTGTCGTTCGGAAACTCCTCGACTATTATCGCCGGCGGGGCGTCGGCGCTCTCGAGATTGTCCTGCGGGGCCACGCCGATGAAGACCAGCCGCTCGTCGGTCGCCGCCAGCACGCCGTTGGTTCCGCGGAAATAATCGGCCGGCCGGCGCATGTACACGTGTGCTCTGCGCTGCACCTTCTCGCCGAAGCGGAGCGTACCGCTTACCAGCTCCCGCTCAGCCAGCTCCCGGGCCTCGGGGATGTCCACGCCGCGCATGAAGAAGAGGTAGCCGAAGACGGCTATCCCCAGCACGAGCGCGAGCGAGCCGATCGCCAGGCGCCGGACCAGCCTGAACGAGCGGTACAGCCCTTCGGATTCTCTCATTTCCTGGACTTTCTCCCGGGGGTCTTCGGGCGTAGCAGGGGCAAGCTCCATACCCGTGGCAGATCACATTCATACGCTCAAACCTCGGGAATTTGGAGGGGGAATCCAGGAAGTGAGAAGCCAGACGTCAGCCGGCCAGATAGCCAGATAAAAGCATCACAAATGTAGTATTCTGGCAATCTGACTAGCTGGCGTCTGGCTGCTCACCTCTTGCATTCCAGTGAGCCCCACTCGGACCGTCCAGCCAGCTAGAGATGTATTGCTCTAATGAGTCAATGACAGTACCTTTATACGTATATCAACAACCGTACTACCAAGAAGGGTCATGGCCGAGTGGATCGGGCGCGACCTCAAGCGTCTACGGAAGCTTCGAGGGATGCGCCGCCAGGATGTAGCCGCTCAGCTCCGGCAGCCCGTGTCCGTGTCCACGATCCGCAACATCGAGCATGACGAGCACTACAACGTCTCGCTCGATCTGCTGGGTCAGATCGCCCAGGTGCTGGGTGCGGACGTTCGGATCACGCTGGAGCAGCGGGAAGTCGAATCGAAGGCACGGACGGAGGAGGCGAAACGGGTGATCGCGAGCGATCACTTCATTCATCTCATTCGCGAGAACTATCCGGACTGTCCGTTGACGAACTCGCAGATAGGCCGGCGGATGTGGGGGTTCGCGAGTGCCCGTGGGGCCACTCGCGTGCGGGAGCGGAAGCTGGTGAAGAAGGCGCTCAGCTGGACGGGACTGAAGCGCGCGCCGACCACGGCCGCGGAATACGAAGTATCGGAACACGATGTGGTGGCGATGGAGCGCTACGCTGATCGCCTCGGAAGAGCATTCAAGGACGACAAGGGCCGGATTCTGGTTCCTGTCGGCTGACGGACTTCTCAACCTTGGAAACCAGGACGGATATGAGCTCCAATCACGAACGCCGCAGGATCGAGCAGACGCCGCCCTCGCGATCGAAGCGGGCGCGGCTCGGCGCGGTACCGCAGATGGCCTTTGCCGCGGTGATGATGCTTGCCGGTGTGGTCTGGGCGGGCACGCGCGTGGGGATGGTGTATGCCAAGCCCGGCGAGCTGCTCGCGCTCCCCGCGACAGTAGTCAAGCAGACGCTCACGCCGGAAGAGATTCTCATTGGCGACGCCACGCCC
>JANLGX010000120.1 GCA_024654005.1 Gemmatimonadaceae bacterium
ACCGATCCTTGAAGCCCTCGGCACCGATGACGGTGCGGGTGCAGTGGACACGGCCACCCTCAGCGAACCGCTTGAACCCGCCCGGCCCGATCGTCTGGATCGACATGAGCAGCGCCTTGTCCGTCTCGGCCGCGCGCATCGGGATGAGTAGATCGTTGCCCTCCTGCTTCAGCCCGGGTGCCGATGTGATGCCCTTCGCCTGGAGGTACGGGTGATGCAGCGCGGCGGGCTCAGCACGGCGAAACCGGGCAGCCTGCTTCTTCGCGACCTCGGCCCAGCCAGCCTCCTGCTCCTCGCGCTGGAGCTTCTCGGCACGCTCCCTGTCCCGGGCACGCTTCGCCGGATCGTAGTCCTCGGGTGGGGTGACGTTCGCGTCGATGTCGATGCCGCACTGCTGGCCCAGGTACGCGACCGCATCCCGGAAGCTCATGCCTTTGAGTTGCAGGAATTGGATGACGTCGCCGTGCTCGCCGCAGCCGAAGCACTTGAAGAAGCCGTGCCCCTTCTTCGAGACACTGAAGCTCGGTGAGCCGTCGTCATGGAACGGGCACGGGCCGTAGTGGTCCTTGCCCTTCTTCTTCAGGTCCACCCACTTGCCGATGAAGCTCACGATGTCGGTTCGTTCCCTGATCTGATCGACCAGGTAGTCTGGGATGCGGCTCATAGCTGAATCGTCCCAGCCTCTTTCATGATGGCGATGCGTCGGTACACGGTCACGACCGACACGTTGAGCTTTGCGGCGATGTTCTTGTGGTGGGTGCCGGCCTGGAACAGCTTTGCCACGCGATCGTCGAGGTCGGCGGGCAGGTGGCCACGGCCACGGCCAGGTGCGTCGGGGATCTCGCCCTGCACGAGCGGGCCACCAACCTCGGCCATGCCGCGTGCGATGACCTCACCGTAGATGTCGCACAGCCGGACGCGCTCGCGCTTGTAGTTCCACCGGATCCCGTGCGCGGTGAGCACCTCGTCGGCGGTCGGGCGCGGCACCTTCGTGTGCGCGCCCTCGGTCTCATCGAACGGGCGATTCAGGAATCGGTACGCGGCGACGTAGCACGGGACTGCGGCCTCGATCGCGGCGAGTTCGTTGGCCGTGAAGCCACCGCACATCGCGATGATCGTGGCGCGTTGCTCGCTCATTGCATCCCCCTTGCGAGTTCATAGGCTTGACGGATCGTGCGTTGTCTGTCGGTCTTCGTTCTCGCGGCGTGCCGGATCCCCGCCCAGGCCGGCGAGTAGCCGCGCTCGATGCCCAGGCGCACCAGAGATTCGAGGTCACGCGCCCGGGCCTCTTCCATCTTGCGTTGGGCTCGGTGCGCCGCAACGTCGATCTCCACGAGCTTCTCGTCCGTCTCGTCGAGGATGCGCGGGTCAGTCACGGCTACCCACCCACACAGCGGGCACGCGCCGAGGATCGACCGGAACACAGACATGCACTTCGGGCAGTGGCGCAGCCCGATCGCGGCCTCGCCGGTGCCCTTCTTCTTCTGGCGGCCTTCGAGCGTCCATACACGTTCCTCGTCGGGGAGGCCGTGAAGCCACGTATTACCGCAGTGGTCCAGGATGATCGCGCTGTCTTTGCCGTCCTCGACGCGCAGCGCGCGGCCTATCTGCTGGAGATGCAGTACCAGGGATTTCGTGGGGCGTAGTAGCTGGACAGCACGGAGACCTGGGGCGTCCAAACCTTCGCCGAAAAGCGAGACAGATACAATGACTTGGGGCTTTCCCTTCTTGAATCCCGCAACCAACGCGCTACGCTCTGCGGCGGGCGTGTCTCCGGCCACGTAGGCCGAGTCGATGCCGGCCGCCTGGTAGGCGTTGTTGACGTGGTGGGCGTGCGCGCGGCTGACACAGTATACTAAGCATGTCAGCGGGTGCACGTACTCCATGTAGTGATCGACCGCCTTACCCGTGATCGCCTTCTGGTCGACCACAACCTCAAGTTCTCCCGTCGCCCAGTCGCCGCCCCGGGTATGCACGCCCGTCGTGTCGAGCGCCTTGTTCGGTGCGATGATCCGGTATGGGCTCAGGAAGCCGCGCCTGGTGAGTTCCTCGATCTCCGGCCCATGCACAATCACGTCGAAGATGTCACCGAGCCCGGTGTGGTCCGTGCGTTGGGGCGTAGCTGTCGTCCCGACGAGGAACGAGTCGCGGCAGTGCTCGATGATCTTGCGGTAGGTCGAGGCGG
>JANLGX010000123.1 GCA_024654005.1 Gemmatimonadaceae bacterium
CCCCCGAGCCGCGTTCGTGGCTCGGGGGTTTTTCTGTCAGGCGGCTACAGCTCGTTCGACAGGCTGATCAACAGCGCCGCCTTGTCCGCCGGAATCTGCTTCCCGCTTTGCGCGCCGACCTGGTTGCGGAACGCGTCGTACGCGCCGTTGGCCAGGCGCTGACAGAGCGACGTGGCCACTCCCTTCTGGTTCACCCAGCGCCGCACGAGGTTGCACAGGCTCGCCGGGGTTACGCTGACCGTGAAGCTCGTGGACGCGCCGCCCACGTTGCCGGCGTTGTCGGTTGCCGACGCGGAGAACGCGCTCGTTCCGAGTCCGAAGGTGTGCGCGTCACCCGTGACGTCCACGCACGTCGTCGACGCCACACCCGACGTCGCGTCGCTCGCGTCGCAGGCGATGCTCACGGACTGGTCCACTGTGTAAGCGCTCGCGTTCCCGCCGTACGTGACGACCGGGCTCGTGGCGTCGCGCTTCACGCTGACCGATTCGCTCGCGCTGCCGCCGAGCGACGAAGCAGAGCACGTGTACGTAGTCGCCTGCTGATCGGTTGTTATGCTGACGGCGTCGCAGCCGCTCGTCCCTGTGATGTCGGACTCGGCGTCGGTGACGCTCCAGGTGACGCCGACGTTGGACGTATACCAATCGTTGTCACCGACGGTGCCGGCAACGGTCGCCGCTATCACCGGCGGAGTCACGTCGGGCGAAGGTGGACGGAACCGCACCGCGTCATTGGAAAGAACGAAGCTCGTGGCCACGCGCCCCGGTACGAAATGCGCGTGCGTCCCCGTCGCGTTCTCGATCCCCTGCGTGTGCACGTGGTCGAAGTCCGGCGGGACCGACAGAGTATGGATCTCGATGACGTTGGTCCGCTCGAACAGCTTGATCTGCACGTTCACCCGGCCAACGGTTGGCGGCGCGAAGAACGAAACGTTCTCGAAGTGCACCACGAACCGGCGGTTGGGCGCCGTGCCCGACACGCCATACCATATTCGCCCGGTCGCATCGGGCGTGAGATCGGACCAGATCGCGGCGATGACGTTGTTCACGAAGTCGGCCCGCGGAATCGACCGTCCCTCGCAGCAGCCGTCGCTCATGTCGGCGGCGAACCCGATGAACCCGTTGGACGAGATGTTGACCTGGCTGTACGTGGTCCCGAAGAACTCGAAATCGAAGCCGATCGGGATCAGGCCGGTGGTGCCGTCGTCGGACTCCAGGTTCGGGTGCGTGCCGGTCGGGGTCGCGTCGGGCGTGAAGGCGATCGAACTGACCTCGTACTCCGGCTCTCCGAGATGGGTGAAGCGCGGTGCCGTCGGCGCGCCATCCATGGGCACTCCCACGGGGTCGGCGCAGCGCAGCAACCCGAGCGCCGCCAGGGCGCAGAACAGTATGGTGGCCGAGTGCCGAACTACGGAGCGCGCAGTGTTGTGACCGGTCTGAATGCCACGCATAGCAATCTCCAGAAGGACGTAGTGCCCCGTGCATACCTTTCGCCGCGGAGCGCGATCTCTCTGTTCCCCGGACGTGCCAGCGGTGATTTTGGTAATGCCGTTTCGCCGGTATTCGCCTGTTTTTGCGCGTTCGCTTTTTGCCTGATTTTTTGCAGATTGCAAATGGTCCGGCAGGCGGCGGAAGCGGCGCTGTCGTATCTTCGATTTTGTCGACAACCTCATCAAGGAAGCCTGTCATGCCGTCGTATTACCCGGTCGCTTTCCGCGCGCGTCTCGCTGCGGCGATACTCGTGCTCGCCATCCTCTCGCCCGCGGCCGCGCATGCGCAGCAGCCCGACCGAGCCGACACGGCGGTCGTCGCCCGGATCCGGGACGAAGGGTTCAACCGCTCGCAGGTGATGGAGACCGCGAGCTGGCTCACCGACGTTTACGGGCCCCGCCTCACCGGCTCGCCGACGACGCGCGCGGCCGCGGACTGGACGATCCGGCGGCTCGCCTCGTGGGGGATCGACGACGCGCGGCTCGAGCCGTGGGGGACGTTCGGAATCGGCTGGAGCAACCAGGCGCTGTTCGTCCGCGCCGTGGACCCGCAGCCGTACCCGATCATCGCGACTGTCGCGGCGTGGACGCCGGGCACCAATGGATGGGTGCGCGGCGAAGCTGTGCTCGTCAACGACTTAACCGATTCCAGCTCGCTCGCCAGATACGCCGGGAAACTGCGCGGGAAATTCGTGCTGGGCTCCGATCCGCCCGCTCTCGTGCAACGCTTCGTGCCCGACGCGCGGCGCTACTCGGACAGCGCGCTCGACGCGATGGCGGCCGCCACGGTCTCGCCGGGTGGACGCAGGCCTCCGCAGGAGCAGGGCGCGCTGTCCACGGCCGCGCGAATGCAGTTCTTCAGGGACGAAGGAGTCGCGGCCGTGGTCTCGAGCAGCGCGCGCAACGACTTCGGCACCGTCTTTTCGGCCGGCT
The DNA here is from genome assembly GCA_024654005.1 of Gemmatimonadaceae bacterium. GTDB lineage: Bacteria > Gemmatimonadota > Gemmatimonadetes > Gemmatimonadales > Gemmatimonadaceae > JACDCY01. Next base: position 2,421 of record JANLGX010000123.1, read on the forward strand.
CCGTAGGCTTGCGGCGGCAGGACGCGCTGTCGGATCTGATCGGCCTCGGGTTCGCGGCGGAGCATTACGGCCGCATTGTCCGGACGCTGGCAAAGGGGATTCCGGTGACGCTCGAGATGTTCGTGCAGAGCACGGCGCACGAAAACGACCGCACCGCCTTCAACGTCATCGCCGAGATCCCCGGCACCGACAAGCAGGACGAAGTGGTGATGCTCGGCGCGCACTTCGATTCGTGGCACTACGGTACGGGCGCGACCGACAACGCGTCCGGCAGCGCGGTGATGCTCGAGGCAATGCGCATCCTCAAGGCGCTCAACCTTCCGCTGCGTCGCACGGTGCGGCTCGCGCTATGGACCGGGGAGGAGCAGGGGCTGCTGGGCTCGCGGGCGTACGTCAACAACCATTTCGCCGACCGCGCCACGATGCAGCTCAAGCCGGACCACGCGAAATTCCAGGCGTACTTCAACATGGACAACGGTACCGGGGCGTTTCGCGGGATCTATCTCCAGGAGAACGAAGCTATAGGTCCGGTCTTCCGCGCGTGGATGGAGCCGTTCCGCGATCTCGGCATGACCGCGATTACGATCGGCAATACCGGCGGCACGGACCATCAGGCCTTCGATGCGGTCGGTTTGCCGGGCTTTCAGTTCATCCAGGACGCGATCGAGTACGGCACGCGCACTCACCACTCCAACATGGACACGTACGAGCGGCTGATCGTGGACGATCTGAAGAAGAACGCCGTCATCGTGGCGAGCTTCGTGTACCACGCGGCGAACCGCGCGGAGCTGCTGCCGCGGGAAGCGTTGCCGCCACCGCCG
>JANLGX010000127.1 GCA_024654005.1 Gemmatimonadaceae bacterium
CCGCCGTTCTCGCGCACGCCCGGGACGTATCCTTTTATATAGCCGGGATTCAACGCCGATTTGTCGAACGGCGGGTCCAGAAGCTGAATCAGCGCTGAATCGCGGCGCACCAGGCGCTGATCCACCGCTTCCATGGCCAGGCGCGCGCGCTGGACATCGCCCGCCCCGGATAGCACCGCCCAGCTCTGCGAAATCGAATCAATCTGGCACTCGGGGTTGGCGGCCGATCCCAGCGGTGTGCCGTCGTCGAAGTAGGCGCGGCGGTACCACTCGCCATCCCAGCCATGCTGCTCGATATTCTGGCGCAGCTGAATCCCCTCTTGTTGGCAACGTTCGGCGAAGGCGGGATCATCCTGCAGGCGCGCTATCTCGGCGAACTGCTTGAGCACTTCACTCAGGAAAAACCCCAACCAGACGCTTTCGCCTTTACCGTGATGGCCCACCAGATTCATGCCGTCGTTCCAGTCACCGGTGCCCATGAGCGGCAGGCTGTGCTCGCCAAATCGGAGCCCTCTCTCGATGGCTCGCACACAATGCTGGTACAGGCTGGCTACCTCGCCAGAACGGCCGGGCAGATCATAATAAGAGTCGTCCTCGGCGTTGACCGGGCGGCCTTCGAGGAAGTGAACGGATTCACCCAGCACCCCGGTGTCGCCGGTCGTCAGAACATAGCGGCACGTCGCCAAGGGCAGCCACAGGTAATCATCCGAACAATGTGTACGCACGCCACGGCCCGATGGCGGATGCCACCAATGCTGGACATCGCCCTCCAGGAACTGCCGGCTTGCGCACAGCAGCAGTTGCGCGCGCAGCCGCGGCGGTTCCGTGTGCACGAGCGCCATCGCATCCTGCAATTGATCGCGAAAGCCGAAGGCGCCACTCGATTGGTAGTATCCGCTGCGCGCCCAAAGACGGCATGCCAGCGTCTGGTACACAAGCCAGCCGTTGGTCAACACGTTGAGCGACGGGTCGGGTGTTTCCACCTGCACGGCGCCGAGCGTGTGATTCCAGTACTGGTACACCGCGTCGAGCGCGCCGCGCGCGGCGGCCGACCCCCGGAAGCGATGCACCAGCTTGCTGGCGTCATCCGTCCCGCGCCTTCCTGCCAGGCCGAGCCTGAAGATGATCTCGCGCTCTTGCCCGTCGGCCAGCTCGAAGCTGACCTGGATCGCGGCGCAGGGATCGAGGGCCGCTCCCACCTTGCCGGAAAGGCGCAAACGGTGCATCGCCGCCGGATTCCTGAGCGTGCCGTTACGCCCGATGAATTCAGTGCGGTCGCCGCTGATGGTCCGGGTCGCGTCGTCCACATCGAAGAACGCAATCAAACCGGTGAACTCCGTGTTGTACGGGTTACGCGCGAACAGCGCGCCGCTGTGGAGGTCAATTTCGGTGGACGCGTGCATGGCCGATTTCGGCCGCAAATCTCCCAGCACCCACTCCACGTAACCGGTCGCGGAGAGCTTGCGCGGCTGGCCCGACTCGTTGCGCACTTTCAGCACCGAGAACTTGATCGCGGCGTCCACGTCCACGTAAACCGTGAGCTCCGAGCGAATGCCGCCCTCCACGTGCTCGAAGACGCTGTAGCCGAACCCGTGGCGGCTCACGTAATAACCGGCTCCGCGGCAGGGCAACGGCGTGGGCGACCAGAAATGGCCGCTGTCTTCGTCGCGCAGATAAAAGGCTTCGCCGCCGGCATCGCTCACCGGGTCGTTGTGCCAGGGGGTGAGGCGGAATTCGTGGGCGTTCTCGCCCCAGGTATAGGCCAGGCCGTTCTCCGAGATGACGCTTCCAAAGTGCGGATTCGCCAGCACGTTCACCCACGGTGCCGGCGTCACCTGCCCGGGCGCGGTCATGATGACGTATTCGCGTCCATCACGGGTAAATCCGCCCAGTCCATTGAAGAGAATAAGATCGCGGCGCGGCAACCCGGTGGCGGCCGGGAGTTCGGCGCGCTGACTGCGGGTCGGTTTGAAGCGCGGAACTCGCACTTCCACCGGCCCGCGACGGTCGACCTGTTCCGCCAACGTTCCCCGGCTGTCGGTGATGATGACGCGCGCGACCGATTGCATCAGGATGCGGTCCTCGTCCGATATCTGCTCCGCCGGCCGCACGAAGATGCCACCCGGCCGGTCCATGGCGTGCGCTTCGACGCCCGCGGCGATCAGCCCCATGATCTGGTCCTGGAGCAGTTGCCGGTAACCGGCGCGGTCTTCGTTCCAGATCACCAGGTCCACCGCCAGTCCCTTCAAGCGCCAGTAGGCGTGCGCCTGTACCAGTTGGCGCACCAGTTCGATATTGGCCGCGTCGCTGATCTGCAACAGCACGATCGGCAAATCGCCGGAAATGGCGTAGCCCCACAGGCCGGATTGGCCACGGCGATTTTTGAAGAGGATGGCGGCGTCGGCGCGCAACGAGGAATTCGCGTAGATGACGGAGCTGGCAAGCTGTCCATAGAGTTGCGCGTCGGCCTCGGTGGCATTGATCTGCCGCAGCACCACCTGGGCGTGGGCCCATGCCAGCTCCAGGACGCGATCCGCGATGTGCCGATCCTGGTATTTATCGACCAGGCTCAAGGCGGCGTCGCGGGTTTCGCCGATGCCGGAAACGATATCGATCGTGGCCGTTTCGTCCGGATCGAGTGTTATACGGCAACGAATCGCGACGATCGGATCGAGCACGGAACCCTGACTGCCCGCGAGCGCGGCGGAGCCGCTCAGGGCCTGGGGCGCGGCGACCGTGTTGCCGCGGCCGATGAACTGCAGGCGGTCCGTCTCGTAGGAGATCTCTCCGATGTCCGCCCCGTGCACGGCCATCAGGTGAAACATCCAGGGTGCCGACTCATCGAGGGAGCGGGGCCGGCGCGTGCAGAGGATCGCGCGCCGCGGGTCGATGATCTCGGTCTGAACAAAAAGATTACTGAACGCCGGATGCAGTGCTTCCGCGGCCGAGGGCGCGAGAACCACCTCCGCGTAACTCGTCACGTCAATCGTTCGGCGCGTTCGGGATCGGTTGGTGATATGGACGCGGCGCAGCTCGATATCATCTTCCGGCGACACCACGATCTCGGTATGGGTATCGAAATCGTGGTCGCGGCGGCGAAACTCCGCTCGCCCTTCCGAGAAAATCGCTTCATAGCTGTCCGCGCGTTTGAGCGTCGGCTGGTGCGCGGTTGACCAGAACTCCCCGCTCGCCACGTCACGCAGGTAACAGAAGCTGCCCCAGTTGTCGCAGGTGCTGTCTTCGCGCCAGCGGGTCACGGCGAGGTTTTTCCACTGACTGTAGCCGCCCCCCGCGTTCGTGACCATCACGTGGTATCGGCCGTTCGACAACAACTGCACCTGCGGTGTGGGCGTGTCGGGGCTGCTGAAAACGCGAATCGGCGTCTCCGGAGCGCCGCTGGTGGACCGAATGTCGGAGAGCTGGGCCGTGTGCGGAAACAGCGCCGTGGCCTTGGGAATTCGCTCCTGGAGCAACAACAGGGTCGCCTGGAACAACGGGTCCGACTCGAATCGCTTCTGCATCGGACGTCCCAGCAGCAGATAGGCCAGGGAGAGCAGACTCATCCCCTGGTGATGGGTCATGAAGGAGCGAACCACCGTGCCCGGTTCATCGCGCCGTTGGCGTGACGGGGTGTAGTCGATGGCTTCATACAAGCCGAATTTTCCTTCGAGCCCCGCGGCGGCGAGCCGCTGCAAGTTCAGACACGCCGCTTCAGGCGCCACCATCAATGCCAGCGCCGAGGCATAGGGAGCAACGACCAGATCCTCCGCCAGTCCGCGTTTGAGCCCCAGGCCGGGAACGCCGAACGCGCGGTACTGGTAGTTGAGATGAACGTCGACCATGTTGTAACCGGATTCCGACATGCCCCACGGCACGCCGCGTTGTGCCCCATACTCGATCTGTCGCTCCACCGCCGCCTTATAGGTCTGATCGAGCAGCGTGTTCTCGTAGGTGGGCATCACCAGGAGCGGCATGAGGTACTCGAACATCGAACCGCTCCACGACAAAAGAATCGGTTCGCCGCCGGCGGTCGTGAGCAGCCGCCCCAGGGCAAACCAGCTCTCCTGCGGCACTTGTCCCTGCGCAATCGCGACGAATTTGATCAATCTCGCTTCCGAGGCCAGCAGATCGTAGTAACTCGCGTCGCGTCGCAGCTCATCCACGTTGTACCCGATCGTCAGCAGGCGCGACACCTTGTCGTACAGGAAGTCATACTCCATGTGCGCGAGCTCGCCCGCTTGCCGTGCCAGGCGCTCAACCGCCGCCATCCGCTCCTGGGCGCGGCGGCTGGTTTGCGTGATCAGTCGTCGAAGCTCATCCAGCCACTCGCGCTCCGCGGGCGTCGCGTCCGCGTCGAGTCGACGCTCGATGGCCGGCAACCACTCCACTTCAAGTTTGGCCAGTTCACGCAGCGTGGGGATTTCGCCGATGCCGGAGAAGTCGCTGAGCCGGCCCGGAGCGGCCGGCAGCAAACTCCACGGGGCGAGAAACGTCAGATCATCGAGGGCGCTCTGGCATTGCCGGGCCAGCGTCCGCGCCCACCAATTCGCATCGGTCTCGGAAGCCGTCTCGGAAATGACTGCGCTGGCGTGATTCAGTGTCGGGCGGTGCACGGAATCATCGTGTGCTTCCATGTATACTTCGGTTTCTGCGCGCCGTCTTCCCTCGGCGGATACCCGCTCGCTGCCTTTTTGAGACATCTTCTCAGGGACCGCATCGAGGCGGTCGGCATACTCCGCCGCGCGTGTTGTCAGCCGGCCAAGGATGAGCCGCGCCGCCGTAAGCGTGGTTGGCCGGGAATCGCAGGCGGACTCCAGATCTTCCTGAAATTGAGCGAGCGAAGCCGGTGTGACACCTCCCACGACATCCACCAGGATCCCCAGCGTGTCACGAAGCCCGTCAAACCATCGCGCTTCCAGGACCGGGCGATCGGGCAGTGAAAGCAGACCCGGACGCAATGTCAGCAGATGACCCGCGAGGTTCCCGCTGTCCACCGTCGAGATATAGGCAGGGTGCAGCGGCTTCAGCGACAGCGTGTCGTACCAGTTGTAGAAGTGGCGGCGGTGCCGTTCCAGGGATTGCATCGTGCGCAGTGCGCTCGCCGTGCGCTCGATGAGCTGTCCGGCGGGAATGTAACCGAAGTCGTACGCGGACAGATTCGCGAGCAGCGCCAGCCCCATGTTGGTCGGCGACGTGCGATGCGCCACCGCGGCACCGCGGTACTCCTGATAGTTATCCGGTGGCAGCCAATGATCTTCCGGGCCGACGAAGGTCTCGAAGAACGCCCAGGTTTTGCGCGAAAGCTTGCGCAGGAAGAAGGTCTGGTCGGCCGTCAGCCTGGCCTCACGGCGGGCGAGCGGCCGGCTGATCCACCAGGCGATGGCGGGCGAGACCAGCCATAAGATCAGTATCGGTCCCGCCACCACCAGCGCGGCCGGATTCGACAACACCAGAACCAGCGCCGCGGCCATGGCGATAACCGGGGCGGTCCACATCGACCGGAAAGCGGCGGCGAGGCTCGTGCTGCCGTTGCGCTCCGATTCGCTCGAGGGATTCCATTCGAGCAGTCGCTTGCGCGTGAACAGCATCCGTCCCGCCGTGCGCACAATCGCATCCATACTGAAGACCGCCTCATGGGGAAGGCACGCAAGTGTAAAAGTCGCCTGGGCAAGGCGCCGGCCGACGTCGTGTACGACGGCGGCGAGATGCTGGACCAGCAGCACGTCGACCGGCTTCTGAAACATCTCCAGAGTAAAGGCAATCAAGGACGGGATCAGGATGATTCCGATCACCGCCAAGGTCCATAACCAGGCCGATGACAAGTCCGTCCAGCCCAGCAGCAACAGCAGCGTCAACGCCGCCGGCACGAGACTGCGCCGCAGGTTGTCGAAGAGTTTCCATTGCGACAGCCACGACAGCGGGTTCTTCCGCCGGCGCGTACCGGGACCGGGAACGCGCGGCAGCAACCAGCCGGCAAGCTGCCAATCGCCGCGAATCCAGCGGTGCCGGCGGCTCACGTCCGCGCTGTAGCGAGACGGGTATTCCTCGTACAACAACACATCGCTCACCAGCCCGGCGCGCGCGTAACAACCTTCCAGAAGATCGTGGCTGAGGATGCGGTTCTCGGGAAAGCGATCCTTGAACGACCGCTCGAACGCATCGATATCGTAGATCCCCTTGCCAATGTACGAGCCTTCACCGAACAGGTCCTGGTAGACGTCGGAGACGGCGCGCGTATAGGGGTCGATGCCCGGCTCATCTCCGTACAAGCGGGCATAGCGCGAGCGGTTCGTGCTGGGCAGGCTCACGCCCATGCGCGGTTGCAGGATGCCGTAGCCCTCACAGACACGTTGCTGGTCTTCGTCGTAGCGCGCGCGATTCAGCGGGTGCGCCAGGGTTCCCACAAACTCCCGCGCCGAGTCGCGCGGGAGTTGCGTATCCGTGTCAAGGGTTATGACAAACTTCATGTTCGATAAAACGTCGGTGTTACCGACGATGAGCGAGAAGCGATCTTTCGCACCGCCGCGCAACAGCGCATTCAAATCCGCCAGCTTCCCGCGCTTGCGCTCGTAGCCCGTCCAGATCCGGTCGCGTGGATTCCAGCGACGCGGGCGATGAAAAAGAAAGAACGTGTCACCGTTGTCACCCCGGTATTTTTCATTCAGCTCCTCGATTCGCGCCTCCGCCGTCCGCAACAGCGCTTCGTCCTCCGGCAAGGTTTCCGCGTGCGCGTCCTGAAAATCGGTCAACAGGCCGAAGCGCAGATTGTCGTCCCGGTTGGCCAGGAACCGGACTTCCAGCGCCTCGACCAGATCCTCGATGTTCCGGGCGCTGCTGAGCATCGTCGGAACCACCACCAGCGTGCGCGATTCCGGCGGGATTCCCCGGGAGAAGTCCATGCGCGGCAGCGGATGCGGCGATGCCAGCAACGTCGCCAGCCAGTTCACCAGCGCCACCGCCAGTTGACCGGTGGACAGCAGCGCGAGGACACCCAGCAACACAAGCACCCCATCCGGCCCGCCGTCGGCCTGCGTCTGCATCAACAGACCCCCGGTGAGGATCAGCGTGATCAGCGTGATCGCGCCCAGATACAGGAGCAACGGGAACCGGTCCGCCGCTCTGGTGAACGCCTCGGAGGCGGAAAGGCGCGCCTCCGCCGTCCGCTCGAGCTCGCGCAATCCCTTGTCTATCAGGAAGAAACCCACATGCGCGGTTCGATCGCCGCCGCCTTGGCGGGCCGCGCCTTCGTGCGCCAGCCGGA
>JANLGX010000129.1 GCA_024654005.1 Gemmatimonadaceae bacterium
CCGAACGCGCGCCGCGCCTGCGCGGCGAGATCGGCGATGCCGGCCGCGCTCAATCCGAGTGCGGCCAGCATTTGCATGACCTGCCGGCGCGTAGGTGTCACGGCGTCTCTCACCCCGCAGTCGTCAGCTTCAGCCTTCATGGTTTCCGCGCGGCCGAGGAGTCGGCCGGCTTCGGGAAGTAGTGCTCGTACGTCCCCTTTGCCGCCTTGTCGAGCACCTTGAGGGCATACGCGCCAGGATTGGGCGCGTAGTCGCGCAGGTAATCCCCGGGAGCGTTGATGCCCGGCACTTCCGGAATCCAGTCCTCGGCCAATAAGTAATCCGGATCGCCGTAGCGCGACGCGAGTGCGCGCACTTCCGGATCGTCGAGGCTCGTCATCCGCCCCTTCTCGAGCAGATTCACCCACTTGTTCGCGTTGCGCAGCCGGACCTTGTACGTCGTGAAGTAGGTATGGGTGTGCCAGCCGTGATCGAACGGGGTGTTGTTCTTCTTTGAGAAGTCCGACCAGACTTTCGATTCGGTCGGCGCATCGGGATCGTGCCACAAGCGAATACCGAGGCCCCAGTGAATGACGCCGCTGCGCGCCCGCTCCGCGCTCGTGTTGCCGGACGCCAGGAGAGGCTCCGGCGCACGAAACGCCTTGGGATGCGAGCCGAACGCGATCTCGTAAAGGTACCAGAAGCCCGCCGTCTTGTGATACGGGAAGACCGTGTCCTTCAGCTTCGGATACTGCAGGAATTCCTTCAGCGCGGCGCCCTGCGCTCCGCCCCCCTTGACGTCGGAAATGAAGCCGTCCTTGAACGTAACCTCCCACCTCGGGAAGAACCCACCGTGCCCGTTGGTGCCGGCAAGCACGCCGTGGATCAGGGCGATTGGCTCGCGCGGCAGCCACTTCTGCTGGAAGCCGGGGTAGTTCACGAACGAGTAGCCGAACCGCCCGGTGGCCTGGTTCGGAAACATATACAGGTGGCCGCGCTGGTACGCGCCCTGAGACCACCGCTCGGCCATGTCGGGCGTCAGATCGGACCAGAGATTCGTCCCTTCGGGATCGGTGATCTCGAGCCGCTCCGCGTAAGCCAGCGGCTCGAGCAGCTGCTCCTCGGCCAGCTGCCACACGTCGCCCGGGTAGTTCGTCATCTGGCTCTGCAGCGTCCAGATGTTGTCCGTGATAAACGTCCCGAGGAACTTGTCCTGCATCGGGTACATGGCGCGCCGCAGCCCGGTTCCCCCGCCGGTACCCCAGAAGACGCCACGCACGTGCGGATTCGCCGTGAGATACACCTGGATGGCCTTTCCCACCAGGTCCATCTCACTCGCACTCCCCAGCGGAAGACCGGTCTCGGGATCCACGGCTGCCGCAGCGCCGCTTCGCGACGATCCGCCCTGTGCGGACTCGCCGGGGAAGAGCTCCGCGTAGATATCCGGCCGCCGTTGCTTCAGCCACGCCTTCGGGACATCCGGACGGGGAAACTCCCCCGTGATCCAGGAGGACGCCTGGTAAATCCCCGCGTCGGCGATCCGCCGTCCTTGCCGCTGCTCCGCCCGCCG
>JANLGX010000131.1 GCA_024654005.1 Gemmatimonadaceae bacterium
CGGCGGGCCGTACACATGGATCGAGCTGTCGGACAACCCGCAGGCCGACTACTCGACGTCTCAGGTCTTCACCAGCTTCCCGGTCGGGTACAACACCGTCCGCCTTGACGGCTACTTCGGCTACGCCAACACCACGACGTACACCGGCGTCCCGGACGTCATCCGCCACTGCGCGACCGAGCTGGTCATCCGGGCTCTGCGTGGGGCGAAGATGACGTTCAGCGATCAGATCGGCGTCGAAGGCTTGGGGGTGGCGACGTTCTCGCGTCGTCTCCCGTCGGACATCGCCGATCTGCTAGACGAATACAAGCGCGTGAGCGTTGTATGAGCACGCTCAACCTCCAGGTCGTCGGGCTCAACGAGCTTCGTGGCCGCATGGCCGCGAGCGCGAAGACCATCGACGCTGAGTTCCGCCCCGCCATCCGTCGGGCCGGGACGATCCTCAAGACCGAGGCGCGTTCGCTGGCGGTGGGGAACAGGCTCCCCAACTCCGTGCAGTACCGCGTTCTCGATGGGGGGATGTCGGTCATCGTCGGGTCGGTCGCCAAGACGGGGCTCTCGATCGAGCGCGGTCGGCAGCCGGGCGACACCGCCCCGGTGAACCTCATCACCGCGTGGATGAAGCGCAGGGGCATCGCGGCCGAGGTCGAGGGCGCGCGGGTGAGCATCAAGACCGGGCGGGTCCTCGGCGTGAGCACCAGGTCCGTGAAGGGCCGCGCCATCGGACGCGCACAACGCGACCTCGCGTGGAAGATCGCGCTCGCCATCAAGGCGCGCGGAACAAAGGCGCTGCCGTTCATCTTCCCCGCGGGACATAACAAGAAGACCGAGGTCTCGCGGATCATCAACGAAGCGCTCCAGCGCGCCGTGCGAAGGATCGCAGCGTGACCCTGCAGGCAGTGATCACCGGCCTCGCGTCCGTGGAGGCGCTCATCGCCGGGCTCTCCACCGGCCAATGCTTCGATGAGACCCCGGACACCATCGAGACCTCGCTGCCGGTGTGCATCAACGTCACCGCGAGAGGAACGATCGCGCGCAGCGCGGGCGAGGGATGGCGCGAGACCAGGCACACCATCCTCGCGCAGCTCCTGTGCGCGGAGCCCGGGACGGACCTTCCGACCGCGGAGACCATCGCGCGCCCGTACGTGTCGAAGTTCATCACCAAGCTCGACACCAACAGGTCACTGGCGGGGTCGTGTCTCGACGCCGAGGTGACGGGATACGAGTACGGCGAGATCAAGCTCAACCCGGCAAGCCCGGGCTACCTCGGGGTGGTGTTCTCCATCGACGCGACGGAGCACGAGACCGGGATGCTCTTTGCGAGCACCTCGACATGAGGAGGCACCCATGAAGTACGTCAGTGTCGCGAAAGAACGTCAGGTACTCCAATGGGCGCACCTGGACATCGCGCCGGGAGAAGAGTTCGAGACCGACCACGACCTCTCATCCAATCGCAACTTCGTTCGGGTCACGCGGCCCACCCGCATTTATGAGCCAGAGCCGGTGAGGCCGGCCATCAAGGAGGACTAAGAAGATGCCGGCAACATTCGCCACCTGGCAATCTCACTTCGGTTTTGCGCTAGAGACCGTCTACGGGACGACCGTCGCCACCCCCACGGTGTGGATCCCCGTCAACTCGTTCGACGAGTACACGGACGACATGGGGCTGGTGTTCGACGAGGGCATCCGCGCCTCGGCCACCAAGCTCCAGGCCGTCTATCAGGGAGTGAAGCAGGGCGCGTACTCGGCCACGTTCAACTACTACCCGAACGAGTGCGCCCGCTTCTTCGCCCAGATCCTCGCGAAGGACACCGTCGGCTCGTCGTCCAACGGCTACTGGCAGCACACCATCGCGACCAGCACGGGTAAGCCCAACTCCGCGACGCTGTTCGACTTCTTCGGCACCACCGGGCCGGAGCGGCAGTTCGTCGGCGCGATGATGGACTCACTCAACTTCAAGTTCAGCAGGGCATCGGGCACCGCGATCATCAAGCCGCACTGGATCTCCGCCGCCGCCTCCACCGGCATCGGCGAGACGTCGGCATCGTTCGGCACCGTCACTCCGCTGCGAGGATGGCAGCCGGTCTTCTCCATCGGTGCGTCGACGAAGGTCACGCTGCTGGACTACGACCTCACGGTCTCCCGTCCGACCGACCTGCTGTTCGCGGGCAACAACAGCCAGAGGCCTTCGGACGCTGAAGCGGGACAGATCGACGTCACCGGCAAGCTCTCCTGCTACGCCTCGACGGATGGACCCTACGAGGACTACCGCGCCAACACCGAGCGGGCCATCGAGGTCGTGTTCGGCGAGGCTGCATCCGCCGCCCTCGGTTCGACGTCCGTGCGCCTCGACATCCTGCTGACCACGGCGAACTTCACGAAGGTCTCTCCGGACCGCTCTGGTCCATACGTGAAGTGGGACATCGACTTCCGCGGTAAGTACAACGCCACGGACGGCGGGGCCATTCAGGTGCTGACGACGATCGCGACCTCATCGCAGCTCTCGACCTAGGAGGAAAGAGTGGCTACGAAGACCGTCCACGTGGACCTCAAGGATGCCGGCGAGCCGGGCGAGTGGGCCGAGCTGGAAGACCCGCGCTCCTACTCGCAGCGCCACTTCGAGCAGGTGGTCACGGAGATGCAGACCGCCCGAGACGACGCGGAGGCCGCCGCAAAGGTCTTCCGCGACCGCATCTCGGCGTGGCATCTCATCGACGCCGACACCGGAGCCGCGCTGAACGACCCCAAGACCGACGACCTCAAGGGCATCTCGATCGGGGTCACGGCCGCCATCGGAGAGAAGATCACCGAACTGTACGAGGCGACGGTCCCAAAAGCGTCGAGGAAGGGCTGACGTCTTGGCTCTTCCACGACCGCGCCAAGGACTTCCCGGTGCCGGTGGAGTACGCCCGCTTCACCGAACGCCGCGCGCTCTGGAAGGAACTCGGGATGAGTCCCGATAACACCACGCACGAGGAGTGGCAGGAGGCCGCGACGTTCCTTCGGCTTGAGGCCAAGTCGGAGAAGAAGGACAAGTAGTGGCCGCCAACATCCAGACCAATCTGCTGCTGAAGGTTTCGGCGGACATCGCCGGGGCGAAGAACGGCCTGGGGACTTTGTCCAATCAGATCAATGGTCTGGGCTCCACCGTCGCCAAGGTGGCGGGGCTGATCGGCGGCGCGTTCGCCCTCCGTGATGTCATCGCGACGACGCAGCAGTGGGGCCTGCAACTCGACAACCTCCACGACACCCTCGGCCTTTCGGGGGACGCGGCGGCGAAGTTCAACTATCAGGCCCGCGTCGTCGGCACGACGGCCGACGACGTCGCCACTGCCTTCGGCCAACTGACGAACAAGATCGGCAACTCGCTGCCCGCCATCCAGTCCGGGACAGACGACTTCTCCAAGTGGGGCATCAAGGTTCTCGACTCGAACAACGCCATGCTCGGGACCGAGGCCATCTTGGAGCAGGTCCGCGAGAAGGTGAACGCTCTCGGGCCGGGGCTCGGCGCTCGGCAGTTGGAGATGGACCTCTTCGGCCGTGCGGGTGGACGGCTGCACGACTTCCTCGCGCTCTCCAACGAAGAGCTGCGTCAGATGGCGCAGGACCTGAAAGACCTCCACCTCCCGACCAACGTGGACGAGCTGGAGGCGATGAACCGCGAGGGCAACCGCCTGGGGTTCATCTTCGACTCCATCAAGATCAAGCTCGGCTCGGCCCTGCTTCCCGTTCTCCTCGCGGCAGGACGGGGGCTGGCGAGCCTTGCCGGATACGTGAAGGTGCTCGGCGAGGCTCTGCGCTACCCCCTCGGGATCATCAAGGAAGTCATCGACCGCATGGGGGCGTTCATCACGCAGATCAAGGACCAGGGCGTGGTGGCCGCGGTCGCATCGCTCGCGACCGACATCGTCTCCAAGATCGGCGAGATCCTCGGGAACGTCGGCTCGTGGGTCTCGGAGAACCTTCCGAAGTGGCGCGAGGCCCTCGGCAGGCTCTGGGAAGGCATGACGCTCTGGCTCGCCAACACAGGCTGGCCGGCGCTCGTGACGTTCATGGAGACAAAGGTCCCGGCGTTCGCGGACTGGATCGTGAAGTCGCTGCCTACGTGGACGGCGAACCTCGGCGCGCTCATCACTAACGTCCTCCAGTGGTGGATCAGCACCGGGCTTCCCGCGGTCGTCCAGGGCCTCGGCACGGGGTCGACGCAGATCGGCGGGTGGCTGCTGAACGCGATCGGCTGGATGAGCAATGTCGGCCTGCCGACCGCGATGGGGACGCTCTTCGCCATCGGCGGGGCCATCAAGGTGGGCATCGTCTCCGGGCTCGGCGACCTGATCCGCTCGATGGGCTTCGGTTGGTTCCTGGACGCGATCGGGTGGATCAGCAACGTGGGTGTCCCGATGGCGTTCGACACGCTGAAGGCCATCGGCGGGGCCATCGCACGGGGCATCGCCGACGGCATGGGGAGCCTGGCAACGCTGATCTGGAACATCATCAAGAACGCTATCCCGGGCCTCGGCCTGATCACCGATCTCCTCCGCGGCACCGATAACGGTCCGTCCGGCGGCGGAACCTTCGCGCCCGAACCCGAGACATTCGTTGGGGTGCCCGTCGGGGGGAAGACCCCGAAGCAAAAGGCCCTGATCCGCCCCGATGCCATCCAGGGCACCGACCGCTTCGGCAACGCCGGCTACTGGACGTCGGACGGGGGCGGAGCGCAGTTCACCGCAATGGCCCTCGGGGGCATCGTGACCAGCCCCACCCGCGCTCTCATCGGTGAGGCGGGACCGGAGGCGGTCATCCCCCTGGACCGCGCGGGGGGCATGGGCGCAACGATCATCAACGTCACTGTCTCGGGCAACATCACCCGCTCGGAGAAGGATCTGGCGGACATCGTGAGCCGCGAGATCATGCGGTCTCTGGGGAACCGCCGCGCGGTGGCGTTCTGAGATGGCGCTCACGATCAGCATCGCCGGGTCCGACCGTACGGCGGCCTGCAAACTCGAGACGATCGAGGTCGTGAACACCATCGCGTCCAACTCGGACACGGCGGAGATGATCGTCTCCGTATCGAGCACCGCCGGGTGGCGGCCGAAGGCTGGCAACCCGGTCGTTGTGGATAACGGCGGCACCAAGGAGTTCGGCGGGACCATCTCGGAGGTGACCGAGGTGGACTTCGGCATCGAGCGCCTGCGGTATCAGGTGAGTGCGCGGGACTACACCTCCCTGTTCGACAAGTACCTCGTGGTGGAGGAGTACGCCGCGGGTACTGCAAGCTCGATCGTGTCGAGCATCGTGACCTCGCACACCACCGGCTTCACCACGACCAACGTCCAGACCGCTCCCACCGTGGGGGCGCAGACGTTCGACTACGTGGAGCCCTCGCAGTCCGTCCGGCAGCTCGCCGACCTCGTGGGCTACGGCTTC
>JANLGX010000133.1 GCA_024654005.1 Gemmatimonadaceae bacterium
TTGAAGGGCGAGTAATCGAATTTGACCCCAACCACGGCCTGCGCCCCCAGGTCGTACGCGGACTCGCGCAGGTCCTCGAGGCACGCTTCGCGCCCGTCGCGCAACGCCCGCTCCAGCGAGGCGCTCCGTCCGCCGACGATGTCGCGCACGCCCGCAAAGAAATCGCGAAACAGATTCACGCCGCCGACCCATTCGCCGGTGACGATCCCGACTATCTCCTCGACCTCGTAGCCGGGGATCGAATCGGTCGTGCTCAACTTGATCAGGGCGGGGCCAGTGCCGCGCTCGAAGAGAGGGGTCACCTGTCGATCTCTCCCATGACGATGTCGATGCTCGCGTTGATGGCGATCACGTCGGAGAGCAGGTGCCCTTCCACCATTTTGGGAATGGCGGAGAGGTTCACGAAAGACGGCGGGCGGATGCGCCAGCGGACGGGCTTCGACGTGCCGTCGGAGACCATGTAGTAGCCCTTCTCTCCCTTCGGGCTCTCGACCGCTACGTACGACTCCCCGATAGGCGGGCGCGGGCCTTCCATCACCAGCTTGAAGTGATGGATCATGGATTCCATCTCGCTCATCGCCTTGTTCTTGGGCGGGAGGATCACGCGGGGATCGTCCACGTTGATCGGGCCTTCCGGCAGCCGGGCGAGCGCCTGCTGGAGAATGCGCACCGACTGCCGCATCTCCTCCATGCGAACGAGGTAGCGGTCGTACACGTCGCCGTGCGTGGAGACCGGCACGTCGAAGTCGTACGTCTCGTAATCGAGGTACGGGAAATCGCGGCGGACGTCGTACGCCACGCCGGACGCCCGTAACATCGGGCCGGACAGGCCGTAGTTCACCGCCTCGTCGGGCGACATCACGCCGAGTCCGACGGTGCGTCCCACCCAGATCGCGTGCCGTGTGAGCAGCCGGTCCACTTCGTCGATCGTCTTCGGGAAGGTGCGGATGAAGTTGTTCAGCCCCTGCGTCCAGCCGGACGGGATGTCGGCGCCCATGCCGCCCACGCGCGTCAGCGAAGTCGTGAGCCGCGCGCCGATCCAGTCCTCCAGCAGCTTGTAGATGTTCTCGCGCTCCTGGAAGCTCCACAGGAAGGGCGTGAACGCGCCGATGTCGATGCACGTGGTGCCGAGCCAGACGAGGTGCGACATGATCCGCGACAGCTCGCAGGCGATGACGCGGAGAACCTTGCACCGCTCGGTGATCTCGATCCCGAACAGCCGCTCCGCGCCGAGCACGAATGCGACGTTGTTGCCGGGCGCGTTGAGGTAGTCCTCCCGGTCGGTCCACGGGATGATCTGATTGTACTGCCGGTACTCACCGATCTTCTCGAAGCCGCAGTGCAGGTAGCCGATGTGCGGGATGCAGCGGACCACCGTCTCGCCGTCCAGCTCGAGCACCAGCCGCAGCACGCCGTGCGTGGCGGGGTGCTGCGGCCCGAGGTTGATGAGCATGTGCTCACCCTCGAGCTCGGGCTCCAGCGTGAGCTCTGGCTCGAGCGCGACCGCGGTCCCGCCTTCGGTGACCAGCGGCACGCGGCGCGGGCGGCCCTGCGCGTCCACGCCGGTGGTGGAGAGCTCGTACTCGACGGTCCGCCGCGGGCTCATTCGCCGACCTTCTCGCCCGAGGCGAGACGCTCGCGCATGTCCGGCGGCAGGTCCTCGAACGCGTCGGCGACGGACAGCTCTTCCATGGAGTAGCGCGCTTCCGGATCCTGATCCAGCGCCTGGCGGAGCTGCTCCGAGCGGCTGAACCGGCCGCGCAGCGGGAAATCCTTGCGCAGCGGGTAGCCTTCCTTGAACGACTCCCACATGAGGATGCGGCGCATGTCGGGGTGGCCGCGGAAGTCGATGCCGAACATGTCGTAGGCTTCCCGCTCGAGCCAGTCGGCGCCCTTGTACACCGGCCACACGCTGTCCACCTCGAGCTTCTCACCCTTCGCGATTCGCACCTTGACGCGCAGGAAGCGGCGGAACGGCAGCGAGCGCAGATGCCAGACGACTTCCAGCGGCTGGTCGAGGTCGCGGTGCTCCACGGCGGTGACGTCGGAGAGATAGTCGTACTGCTGCGCGGGATCGTCGTGCAGCCAGCGCACGATCTCGAGCAGTCGCGCGCCCTGGACGTACACTGTCGTCTCCCCCCACACCACGTCCACGCGCTCGATCGCCGCGCCGAACCTGGCGCGCAGCGCTTCCGCCGACGGATTGGCCTCGCCGCCCGTGTGCGGCAGGTTCTTCGGCGTAGCGGGTGCGGTCGCGCCGGGCGCTGCGCTTCCCGGCGTGACGACAGCGAAAGGTGCCGTCACGGAGCTGAGCGGGTCTGGTGGACGGAGTTGCCGAACGGCTCCGACAGCTCGTCGATCATGGCCGGCGGGATGTACAGCTTGCTGTTGGGGTCGGGCTCCATCTCGTCCCGCACGCGCTCGTCGGCGCCGCGCTCGTTCTTGACCTTCTCCTGGAGCATGCGGATCCCGTGCAGCAGCCCCTCGGGTCGCGGCGGGCAGCCCGGGACATAGACGTCGACGGGAATGATCGTGTCGATCCCCTGCACCACGGCGTAGTTGTCGAACATCCCGCCGGTAGAGGCGCACGCGCCCATCGAGATGCACCACTTGGGCTGCGGCATCTGCTGCCAGATCCGGCGGATGATCGGCGCGAGCTTGAACGGCACGCGGCCGGCGCAGATGAGCACGTCGGCCTGGCGCGGCGAGAAGCTCATGCGCTCCATGCCGAAGCGCGCGAGATCGTAGTGGCTCGCGGCGGTCGCCATGAACTCGATCGCGCAGCAGGCGGTGCCGAACGGCATCGGCCAGAGCGAGTTGGCCCGTCCCCAGTTCACCAGGAAGTCGAGCCGCGTGGTGACCCAGCCTTCCTGCGATTTGGGGTCGTAGGAGACGATCTCGCGGTCCGCTGTGGTTCTGGCGGCCAGCGTCTGTGTGTCGGCCAGGGACGGATGCCTGCTCAATCCCACTGCAGCGCCCCCTTCTTCCATACGTAGATGTAGCCCACGAGCAGGATCGCCATGAAGACGAGCATCTCACCGAGCCCGAAGAAGGACACGTTTGCCGCGGCGCAGTTGCCGTTCACCAGCGGCTCCGAGCAGGAGAGCTTCTTGTAGTGCGCGCCCCACGGGATCATGAACACGGTCTCGATGTCGAAGATGATGAACAGCATCGCGACCATGTAGAACTTCACCGAGAACCGCTCGCGCGCGTCGCCGAGCGGGGTGATGCCCGATTCGTACGGGATCTGCTTGTCCGCGGTGGGCCGGCTGCGCAGCATGAGCGCGGACATGCCGAGCATCAACACCGCGTTCAGCGCGGCGAAGCCCATCAACAGCAGAACCGGTACGTAGGCTTTGACCATCGCTGGGCGTTACGGGCTCGTGGAAACGGGGTGGGCCGACTTCGTGAAATTTTTCACGAGCATCGACGGGGGGAAGTCTATCCGGGGAGAAAAGCTATTTCAACGCCATCGAGCATCGGCTTCCGGTCCACTTTCGACGCCCGTACATTGCGGCAGTCGCGACCTGCCCCGAAACCGCCCATTTCCGAGTCGTTATGTCGATTATGAACGATCGCTGGATCACGCGCATGGCCACCGAGCACGGAATGATCGATCCGTACGAGGGGCGGCAGGTGCGGGAGGGCGTGATCTCCTACGGAGTCAGCTCGTACGGCTACGACATGCGGGTGGCCAGCGAGTTCAGGATCTTCACCAACGTGCTCAGCTCGGTGGTGGACCCCAAGAAGTTCGATTCCAACTCGTTCGTGGAGTTCGAGGGTGAGGTCTGCATCGTGCCGCCCAACTCGTTCGCTCTGGCGCGGTCGGTGGAGTACTTCAGGATTCCGCGGGACGTGCTGACCGTGACGGTGGGCAAGTCGACCTACGCCCGGTGCGGGATCATCACCAACGTGACTCCGCTCGAGCCGGAGTGGGAGGGGCACGTGACGCTGGAGATCTCGAACACCACTCCCCTTCCGGCGAAGATCTACGCGAACGAGGGGATCGCGCAGGTGTTGTTCTTCCGCGGCGACGAGCCGCCGGAGGTCAGCTACAAGGACAAGAAGGGCAAGTACCAATCGCAGACGGGGGTAACGCTACCGAGGCTGTAAGCGCAGTTTAGGGTGAGTAGATACACGGGCGGAGCGGCACTCCAGCATCGGAGATCGCACATGAACAAAGGTCGCGAAGCAGGTCTGATGGCTTTGACGGCTACGATCGCCTCCGCGGTCTTGGCCGGCCCCGGCGTC
This sequence comes from Gemmatimonadaceae bacterium, assembly GCA_024654005.1. GTDB lineage: Bacteria > Gemmatimonadota > Gemmatimonadetes > Gemmatimonadales > Gemmatimonadaceae > JACDCY01. Next base: position 4,252 of record JANLGX010000133.1, read on the forward strand.
GCCTCGGTCCTGACCGGCGG
>JANLGX010000135.1 GCA_024654005.1 Gemmatimonadaceae bacterium
CGGCGGCCGCGGCCGGCGCCAGCACGCGTTCTCGCTGGACAGTCGGCGGGAGAACAATCGAAATCGAAAAGCCGGTCCTCCTGGGGATCGTGAACGTCACCCCCGACAGCTTCAGCGACGGGGGTGTTGCTTTTTCCCCCGACCGCGCCGTCGCTCGCGGACTCGATCTGCTCCAGCAGGGAGCCGACGTGCTCGACGTGGGCGGGGAGTCGACGCGGCCGGGCGCGGCGCCGGTGAGTCTCGACGAAGAGCTGCGGCGCATTATCCCGGTGATCGAGGGAGTGCTTGCCGCGAAGCCGGACGCGCTGATATCCGTCGATACGGTGAAGGCCGGCGTAGCGCAGCGCGCGTTGGATGCCGGCGCCGCAATCGTGAACGACGTCTCGGGGTTCAGGCTCGACAGTGCGATGCCGGCGGTGTGCGCCCGCGCGGCCTGCGGAGTGATACTGATGCACTCGCGCGGGAGCGTGGCCGAGATGGCGTCGTACACGCTGGCGCGGTACGGGGACGACGTCGTCGGCGACGTGGTGCGCGAGCTGCGCGAGAGTGTGAGCGTCGCGCGCGCGGCGGGCGTCGCCGAGTCCAGCGTGGTCCTGGACCCGGGTTTCGGCTTCTCGAAGACTTCGGAGCATTCGCTCGCGGTGCTGCGGGAGCTCGAGCGCGTTGGCGAGCTCGGGTATCCGGTGATGGTCGGATTGTCGCGCAAGCGGATGATCGGAGAGTTGACCGGGATTGCGGCGGCGGCGGAGCGGGATGCGGGGAGCGCCGGCGTCGCGGTCGTGGCGTTGCTGCGGGGGGCACGACTGTTTCGAGTGCACGAGGTTGGGATGCATCGGCAGGCGTTGGACGCGGCGTGGGGAGTGTGCTAACGGCGCAGCGTAGTTCCCCCGGCTGGTCCGCCTTTGCAGTCCTCCTTGCCCTCTACTCCGCCACTCTCGCCCCCTCTGTAACCTGGTGGGACTCCGGCGAGCTCATCGCCGCAGTGCACTCGCTCGGCATCCCGCATCCACCGGGCACGGCGCTGTACGTGATCGTGGCGAACGTGTGGGCGATGCTGACTTGGCCGCTCGACTACGCGATGCGAGTCAATCTGCTTTCCGCTGTCGGGACCGCCGCGGCGGTGGGGATACTCGGCTCCATGCTCGCCCGCTGGACGCGGGACAACGTCGCCGCGTTCGCGGCCGCCATATGCGCGGGCGCGGCGTCGAGCGTTTGGCGCAACGCGACGGAGGCGGAGGTGTACGCGCTCGCGCTGGTCGGTGCCGCGCTCATCCTGTGGACCGCGGATCGCGCCGGCTCGAGCGATGCGCGCTCGCCCTGGCCGTGGATCCTTCTGTGCGGGTACGTCGTCGGGTTGTCGTATTCGCTGCACCTCGCCGCGCTGGTCGCGGTGCCCGCCGCGCTCGTCCTCATCGCGCCGGCGCGCCCGCGACTCAGCGGCGCGCGTATCGCCCAGCTCGCGTTGGTGGGCGCGCTGGGCGTATCGGCCGTGTTGTATCTGCTCGTCCGCGCGCAGCACGATCCATCGGTCAACCAGGGGAATCCCGCGACGTGGGCCGCCTTCGTCGACGTGCTGTCGCGCGAGCAGTATTCCGATCCCGGGTTCTGGCCGCGGCAGGCGCCGCTCTACCTGCAGATCGGCAACTGGTTCGAGTACGCCGACTGGCAGTTCGCGCTCGGCCTGCACCCCGAACCACCGCCGTCGCTCGCGCGGACGTCCGTCACGGCTCTCTTCGTCGCACTCGGGTTGTACGGGAGCCGGGCTCACCGGAACCTCGACCAGCGCGGCTGGCGCGCGCTCCTGCTGCTGTTCGCGACCGCGTCGCTGGGAGTGATCCTGTACCTCAACCTCAAGGCGGGTCCTTCGTTCGGGGAGGGGCTGATTCCGGATGCCGCGCCGCGCGAGGCGCGGGAACGCGACTATTTCTTCGCGACCTCGTTCCTGGTGTGGGGGCTGTGGGCCGGGTTCGGGGTGGTGCGCGCCGTGCGCGTCCTGGGAGCGCGGCTGGCGAGTCCGTCCGCGAGAACCATCCTGCGACTCGCGGGTATCGCTGTCGTGGCTTCGCCCGTTGCCCTGAACTGGAAGGCCGTGGATCGGCGCGCCGCCGCGCAAGCGACCGCCGCGCGTGACACCGCGCGCGAGCTGCTCGGCCGCGTGCCTCCATCCGGCGTGCTGCTCGCCGCCGGCGACAACGACACCTACCCGCTGTGGTACGCGCAACAGGTCGAGAAAGTCCGCCGCGACGTCACCGTTGTCACGGTCCCGCTGCTGGGGACCGCGTGGTACCGGCACGAGTTGGCACGCCGGCACTCGCTGGTCGATTCAGCGGACGCGGGCACCTGGCGTGGACTGAGCGCCACGTTGGCGGAAGTGTGCTCGGCCGCGCACGAGCGCGGACGCCCGATCATGGTGGCGCCCGGTGCGGCCGCCCGTACATTGCCCGCGAGCTGTCTGACCTCCTCCTCACCTAGAGCTGAGATCAATTAATCGATGCTGCGTCGAATCGCCGTTGTTGCTTTCTCTCTGATTCCGTGCGCCGAGCTTGTCGCGCAAATTCCTGCGCCCGCGGGACATGCCGTGCTACGGGGTGTCGCCGTCGACAGCGTCCGCGGCGGCTTCCTGCGCGGCGCGACGGTGGGCGTGCTCGGTCCGTCGAAGATGACGTTCACCGATTCGCTCGGCCGGTTCCGCATCGACAGCATTCCGCCGGGAGAATACCAGGTGGCGCTGTTCGATCCGTTGCTGGACACGCTCTCGCTTGCCGTGGTCTCTCCGCCCACACGCTTCGTCGCCGGCGATACGGTCGAGCTGATTCTGGCCATCCCCTCCCAGCTTGCGATCGTGACGGCGAAGTGCGGAGCTCCGCGCGGGGAGGATGATCGCGCTCTCTTCGGCCAGATCATCGACGCCGCGACCGAGCAACCGGTCGCCGGAGCGCAGGTCACGCTGAGCTGGAGCGACATCACGATCAGCGAGCAAACCGGCGTCCGCAGCGAGCCGCGCCGCCGGCAGACGCAGTCGGACGCGCGCGGCTACTACAGGATCTGCGGGCTTCCGGCCGAGCTGACCGCCGAGGCGTTTGTGCAGCGCGGCGCCGACAGCACCGGCAAGGTGCAGATCGTGTTCGGCGACGCGCTGCTCGGTCTGGCGACGTTCCTGCTGCCAAGCGGCGGCGCCGTCGCGGCGGCGGGCGACACGGTCCCGCGCCCCGGCGCGGCCGGCACCGCGACGCTCTCCGGAACTGTAGTGGATGGCGAGGGCAAGCCGATCGACAACGCCCACGTCTCGATCACGGGCGGCCCGAGCGCGGCGACGACCGATTCCACCGGTTCCTTCACGCTCACCGGCCAACCGACTGGAACTCACGCGCTCGTGGTGCGCCGATTGGGCTATATGCCGGTCGAGGTGGCCGTAAACCTCACGCCACTCCGGATGAACGAGGTCGCGGTGGAGATGCAGCAGCACGTTCCGGTGCTCGCGGCCGTGGTCATCGGCGCGCGGCGCGAGGCGGCCCTGGACCGGATCGGATTCACGCAGCGGAAGGCGCGGGGAACCGGCCGCTACATCGAGCGCGATTACATCCAGAACCGCAATGCGTCCCGGCTGTCCAACCTTCTAGAGAACATTCCCAACCTCCGCCGCCCCGGAGACGGGTTCGGCGGGGTGTGCACGTTCTACTGGGTCGACGGCGTGCTGTGGCGCGGCGGGACTCCCGAAGACTTCATCATGCCGGACGAGATCGAGGCGATCGAGGTTTACACGCGGAGCTTCGTTCCGTTCGAGTTCCAGACGCAGGGCTATGACCGCTGCACCACGGTAGCGATCTGGACGCGATGGAAGCTCCGGCTGTTCTAATCATGAAGCTGATCGGCGGTCTCGCACTGTTTTTGGCGCTCGGCGCGCCCGCGGCCGCGCAGGCGCCTCGCGCGCCGGCCTTCGCCGCCGCGGAGGGCGTGGTCCAGGACAGCCTGCACGGCGGCTTCGTTGACGGCGCAACGGTGAGCGTCGGCAACACGCGGCGATTCGGCGTCACGGACTCGCTCGGACGTTTTCGGATCGACAGCATTCCCGCCGGCGAACATCAGATCGCGCTGCTGCACCCGACTCTCGACACGCTCGGCGTCCAGGTGGTCACGGCGCCCGTCGCATTCGCGGCGGATTCGACAGTGTCGCTCGCGCTCGCAATTCCGTCGGCGCGTACCGTCATGCGGGCGAAGTGCTCCGGGTCCGCCGCCGGCTCGGGCGCGTTGATCGGGCTGGTGGTGAACGCGGACAGCGAGGAGCCGGTCGCCGGGGCCGAAGTCCGCCTCTGGTGGATCGAAGTGACCGTGGGCGAGGCGGTCGGGATGCGCCAGCAGCCGCATCAGCGCGTGGCGACGACCGACGCGAGCGGCCGCTACAAGCTGTGCGGGCTGCCGCCCGAGCTTTCCGCCAACATCTACGCCGCGAGCGGTAGCGACAGCACCATCACGCTTCCCATCACGTACGGCGCGCCCGGGCTGGGAATGGCGACGCTGTACCTCGGGACGTCAGACACTGCCGCGAGCGCCGCGCAAGCCGGGACGATCCCCGCGGGCGGCGCGGAGGTGCGAGGAGTGGTCGTCGATTCGACGGGAGACCCGCTCCCCGGCGCGCGCGTCGCGCTCGCCACACGCCCCGACGCGGTCGTCACCGACTCGGCGGGCGCATTCGTGCTGAGCGGACAGCCGTCGGGCACGCAGGCGCTCGTCGTCCGCAAGCTCGGGTACGAGCCCGCCGAGATAATCGTAAATCTCACGCGCAGGGAGCCGCACGAGGTCACGGTGCGGCTTGGCGCCTTCGTGCCCGTGCTCGAGGCCGTGTTGGTGCAGGCGCGCCGTGGCGCCGCGCTGGAGCGGATCGGCTTCACGGAACGGCAGCGCACGGGACTCGGCCGCTTCATGACGCAGGACGATCTCAACAAGCGCTTCGCCGTCGAAGTGTCGGATTTTCTGCGCCATCTGCCCCCGCCGCGCGAGAACGGATTCAGCGACGCGTGCACGCACTACTGGGTGGACGGAAGCCGCTGGCGGGAGGGCCTCCCCGACGACTTCATGACGCCGCAGGAGGTGGCCGCCATCGAGGTATACGACGGCACCGCCGTGCCACCGCAGTTCCAGAGCTTCGAGGGCTCCTGCCGCGTGGTCGTGATCTGGACGAAGTGGAAGCTCGGTGTGCGGTAGGTAGCGAGCAGCGACACGCGTTGGAAACTCCCCGGCCGTGGTTGACTGGAGTCCTGCTGAAAGCCTTGTGCGTGTCGCTCCTCGTGGTCGCATTGCCTGTGGCTGCGCAGGACGCGCAGCAGGACGGGCAGGCGGTGCTGCACGGGATAGCCGTAGACAGCCTGCGCGGGGGTGTCCTCCGCGCCGCGGGATTGCGAGTGATCGGCACGGCGCGCATGGGCATTACCGATTCTCTCGGACGATTCCGCATCGACAGCGTGCCGGCCGGATCGCACTCTGTCGAGCTTTTCCACGAGCTGCTCGATACGCTTGGCGTCCGCGTTCGCACCGAGCCGCTCGTGTTCGGAGCGGATTCGGTCGTGTCGCTGGTGCTCGGTATCCCTTCGGGGCTGACGATCGTGCGGGCGAAATGCGGTTCGTCCGCCGCGGATCAGGGAGCGATAATGGGAATGGTCCTCTCGGCGGACACCGACGATGCGCTCGTGGGCGTCAACGTCCGGTTATCGTGGAGGGAGATCTCGGTCGGCCGCGAATTCGGTATCCGCGAGGTGCCGCATCAAAATGTTGTGCTCACCGACGCTGCCGGGCGCTACCAGTTTTGCGGCCTGCCGAATGAGCTCACCGCGGACATCTCCGCGGTGCGAGGCGGCGACAGCACGGGGAGTATTCCAGTCGGCTATGACGCGGCGACGCTCATCGCCGTCTCCCTCTTTCTGCCGACTTCCGATTCCGCTCAAGTCGCCGCGGTAGCGTCAGGCGCGGCCGCCAGCGCCGCAGCTGCCGCACCGGGCGCTTCCTTGCGGGGCCTGGTCGTGGATTCGGCTGGGCTCCCCGTCGCGGGGGCACACGTTCGGCTCGGCTCCGGCGCAGGTGCCGCGATCACGGACTCCACGGGCAGGTTCGCGCTGAGCGGTCTGGTGTCAGGCTCGCAGACGGTAATGGTGCGTCGTCTTGGTTATCTGCCTGCGCAGCTGGTCGTGCATCTCACGCGGCGAGCTCCGCGCGAAGTAGTTGTGCGGCTCGACACCTATGTGCCGGTGCTCGAGGCGGTCTTTGTCGAGGCGCGGCGGAATCTTGCGCTGGAGCGTGTGGGCTTCACCGCTCGCCAGCGATCGGGATTGGGCCGGTATCTTTCTCCGATCGATCTCGCGAAGCGATACGCCTTTAACGTATCCGATTTTCTCCGGCATCTCCCGCCGCCGCGGGCCGGGGCGTTCGGACGGGCTTGCACTTCCTATTGGGTAGACGGGATGCGGTGGCGCGGCAACGTCGACGAATTCATGTCGCCGGACGAAGTCGCCGCGATCGAGGTTTACTCGCAGGCGTTCGCGCCCGCTGAGTTCCGAGACAACTTCGATAACTGCCGCGTAGTCGTCATCTGGTCGAAGTGGAAGCTCGGCATACGATAGGAGCCGGCGCCATCGCCTAAGAAGAAAGCCCCGCCAGTTCGGCGGGGCTTTTTGCGGTTACTAGTCACTAATCACTAATCACCAGCCGTTAGTACCTGTAATGCTCCTGCTTGTACGGCCCGTTCAGCGGCACGCCGAGGTACGCCGCCTGCGCCGGCTTCAGCTGCGTCAGCTTCACGCCGAGCTTGTCGAGGTGCAGCCGCGCCACCTTCTCGTCCAGCGCCTTCGGCAGCGTGTACACCTTCTTCTCGTACTTCTCCGCGTTCGCGTGCAGCTCCATCTGCGCCATCACCTGGTTGGTGAAGCTCGCCGACATCACGAAGCTGGGGTGGCCAGTCGCGCAGCCGAGATTCATCAGGCGGCCTTCCGCCAGAATCATCACGCTGTGCCCGTCGGGGAACACCCACTCGTCGTACTGCGGCTTGATGTTGATCCGCTTGATCCCCTTGAAGCTCTTCAGGCCCGCCATGTCGATCTCGTTGTCGAAGTGGCCGATGTTCGCCACGATCGCCTTGTCCTTCATCTTCGACATGTGCTGCACGGTGATCACGTCCTTGTTGCCGGTGGCCGTGATGAAGATGTCCGCGGTCGAGAGCACATCCTCGACGGTCGTGACCTGGTAGCCCTCCATCGCCGCCTGCAGCGCGCAGATGGGATCGATCTCCGTGATGACGACGCGCGCGCCCTGGCCGCGGAGCGCCTGCGCGCAGCCCTTACCGACCTCGCCGTAGCCGAACACGACGGCGACCTTGCCGCTGATCATCACGTCGCTCGCGCGGTTGAGCCCGTCGATCACCGAGTGGCGGCAGCCGTAGATGTTGTCGAACTTGCTCTTCGTCACCGAGTCGTTGACGTTGATCGCGGGGAAGAGGAGCGTGCCCGCTTCCATCATCTGGTAGAGCCGGTGCACGCCCGTGGTCGTCTCCTCGGACACGCCGCGGATCCCCTCGGCGGTGCGCGTCCAGCGGCCGGGGTTCTTCGCGATCTGGTCGCGGATGAGATCCAGGATGACGCCGTACTCTTCCGGATCGTTGTTCGGATCGAACTCCGGCACCTTGCCGGCGAGCTCGAACTCGTTGCCCCTGTGCACGAGCAGCGTGGCGTCGCCGCCGTCGTCCAGGATCAGGTTTGGGCCGGCGCCGTCGGGCCACGTCAGCGCCTGCTCGGTGCACCACCAGTACTCCTCGAGCGTCTCGCCCTTCCAGGCGAACACGGGAATCCCCCGCGGATCGTCCGGCGTGCCGTCGGGGCCGACGACGACCGCCGCGGCCGCATGGTCCTGCGTCGAGAAGATGTTGCACGACACCCAGCGCACGTCGGCGCCGAGCGCCGCGAGCGTCTCGATGAGCACGGCGGTTTGCACCGTCATGTGCAGCGAGCCCATGATGCGCGCGCCGGCGAGGGGCTGCGCGGCGGCGAACTCTTCGCGGATGGACATCAGGCCGGGCATCTCCTGCTCGGCGAGGCGGATCTCCTTGCGGCCGAATTCGGCGAGGGAGAGGTCGCGGACCTTGAACTGCAGTGACATTGTTGGCTCTGCGAGTGCGGTCACGATCGAATATCCTGGTAGAGTGTTGAAAAAAGCCAGCAGCTAGCAGCTAGCAGCGAAAAGCGGGACAGTTAGCTGCTAGCTGCTAGCTGCTAGCTGCCCGCTGTAGTTCTCATGCGGTCTTCGGAAACGGTATCGCGACATCGCCGTCCGCCGCGGCGACGGTCATGCGGGCGGCGTAGCCCGCGAGCGGAGCGGCTTCCGGCACGCGCGCGGACGCGGAGAACAGCGCGGGGCCCTTCGCCTCGGCGTCGGCGGGCAGCGCGTGGTAGCGCGCGCCCTCCAGCTGCTCGGCGGCGAACCACTCGGTCACCGTCTCCTCGCCGAAGCCCTGCCACACGTGCCCCATCGTCTGACGGTACTCCGCGTGGTCGTGCGGCATCATGTCCACCACGAGAATGCGCCCACCCGGCCGCACCACGCGCGCGGCCTCGGCGATCGCCAGCGCGGGCTCGGGCAGGTAATGCAGCACGAGAAAGAGCAGCGCGGCATCGAGCGAGTCGTCGGCCACCGGGAGATTCTCCAGCTCGCCGCGGCGGAGGCGCACGTTGCGCACTCCAGCCAGCCGCTTTTTCGCGGAGCCGAGCATCGCCTCCGACGAGTCGATCGCGACGACGCGCTCCACGAACGGCGCGATCACTTCGGTGAGCTGGCCGGTGCCGCAGCCGAGATCGCCCACGGTCCAGCGGTCGTCGACCAACCCCATCAGTCCGACGAGATCGGAGCGCCGGCCGAACAGCTCGGTGCGCAGCCGGTCCCATTCGGCGGCGGCGCCGGAAAAGAACTCGTGGCTCCGCTCGCGCCGGCGCGACAACACCGACTGCAGCCGGTGCGTGTCCTGATCGGCCGCCGCGCTCTCCGAGATCTGCTCGCGCACGATCCGCCACAGCCGCTGCGCGCCCGGATCCACCCGGTCGCGCGACATCCGGTAGTACCGGCTGGTGCCCTCCTGCCGCGAGCCAACCAGCCCTTCGTCCGCCAGCACCTTCAAATGCCTGCTGACCGTGGACTGTGGCAGCTGCAGCACGGTGCACAGCTCCGTCACGGTGCATTCGTGCCGCTCGAGGACGAGCAACAGCCGGCTCCGGGTGGAGTCGGCCAGTGCCGTCATGCGGTCGAGAATGGCGAAGTCTGATATCATCCGTATATCCGGATGAAAGATTACATGCTCCCGCCCGTGCGTCAACCCGTCGAGACGGTTTTCCACACTCGGGCGCTGCGCTGTCGAAATATTCAACTGTACGGGCGGCCCAGGACCACTTAACTTGATATGCTATGCCACTTTCCGGCTCGTCACAGGCCATGGCGGGCGGCCCGCCCGCGGCCGGCGGGAGCGCGGAATCCGGCTACACCGCGCTGCCGGCGAGACTGGCCGAGATCCGGCAGCGCATAAACGAGGCGCGGACGCGCGGGGGCCGGGGGCAGGACGTTCGCATCGTCGCCGTGACGAAGACGCACGGGCCGGAAGCGGTCGCCGCGGCGGTTCGCGCGGGGATCGGCGACGTCGGGGAGAACCGCGTGCAGGAAGCGATCGCGAAAATGAGCGAAGTGGACGTCGCGGTCCGCTGGCATCTGATCGGGCATTTGCAGCGCAACAAGGTGCGCGAGGCCGGCCGTTTCGCGCTGATACATTCGGTCGACAGCGAGCGTCTGGCCGAAGCGCTGGATCGGGAGGCGTTGCGCGCCGGTCGGACGTTCGACGTGCTGCTGCAGGTGAACGCGTCGGGTGAGGCATCGAAGGGCGGCTTCGGGACGGACGAAGTGCCGCGCGTCGCCGAGCGGTTGCAGTCGCTGGCCGGACTTCGCGTCACGGGATCGATGACCATGGCGGCGCTCGGCGCGAGCGAGCCGGAGCTGCGCGCGTCGTTCGCCCGCGCCCGCGCGGCGCGGGACGTCATGTCGGCGGCCGGTCATCCGGCCGGCGAGATTTCGATGGGGATGTCGCAGGATTACGAGATCGCGGTCGAGGAAGGCGCTACCTTGGTGCGCCTCGGCACCATTCTGTTCGGAGCACGGGAGACACGATGATCGACGAAAGCTTCCATCTGACGCCGCTCGACGTACGTCGCTACGATTTCGGCCGCGCGTTCCGCGGCTACGATCCCGCGCGCGTCGATCAGTTCCGCGACCAGGTCGCCGAAGAAATGGAGCGGCTCGCGCGCATCAACCAGGACCTCGACGCCAAGGCGAGAAGCTTCCACGAGCAGCTCCGCTCTTTCCGCGAGCGCGACAAGGCCCTGAACGACGCGCTCGTATCGGCGCAACAGCTGCGCGCGGAGATGCGCGAGCAGGCCGAGCGCGAGGCGCAGCTCATCGTGCGCGAGGCGCAGCAGGACGCGGACAAGGTCCTCGAAGCTGGCAGAGCCGAGCTGAAGAAGCTCGAGGGCGAGATCGAAGCGCTCGCCAGGTCGCAGCGCGCGTTCATCGCGCAGATGCGCGGGTTGATCGCGCGGCAGATGTCGGAGATCGACGCGGCCGACGCGCCCGCGCACGCGCCCGCTTCCCGCAAGACCGGCACAGCCCAAGAGTGAGCCAGGCAGGCGCTGACGGGCGTCCGGCTCCGGTCGGACGCGGTCCTGCATTGCGGTACCGCCAGCTCCCGGCCGACCTCCCGGCCGACGATCTAGAGCGCGAGCTGCTCGCGCGCTGGGCGGAGGAGAAGCTGTTCCAGCGGACTCTCGCCGCGAACGAGGGACGGCCGGAGTTCGTGTTCTTTGAGGGACCACCCACCGCGAACGGCCGCCCGGGGATCCATCACGTGTTCGCCCGCACGATGAAGGACCTGTTCTGCCGGCACCGCGCCATGCGCGGCTTTCACGTCGCGCGCAAAGCGGGCTGGGACACGCACGGCCTGCCGGTGGAGATCGAGGTGGAGAAGCAGCTCGGCATCAGCGGCAAGCAGGACATCGAGCGCATCGGCGTGGAGAAGTTCAACCAGCTGTGCCGCGAGAGCGTCTTCCGGTATCGCGAGGACTGGCAGCGGATGAGCGAGCGGATCGCGTACTGGCTGGATTACGACGACGCCTACGCGACGTACACCAACGATTACGTCGAGAGCGTGTGGTGGGCGCTGAAGACGCTGCACGAGCGCAAGCTGCTCTACCTCGGCCACAAGATCCTGCCGTACTGCCCGCGGTGCGGCACGTCATTGTCGAGCCACGAGGTCGCGCAGGGCTACAAGGACGTCAGCGATCCCAGCGTGTACGTCGCGCTCGACCTGGTCGACGCCTCAGCCGCGGCCGGCGCGCCGCGGCGCCGCCTGCTCGTGTGGACGACGACGCCGTGGACGCTGGTGTCGAACGTCGCGCTGGCGGTGAGCCCCTCGATCGAGTACGTGGAGCTGCGGAAGCGCGGCGGCAAGACTAACGAGACGATTATTCTCGCCGAGGCGCGCGCGGCCGCCGTGCTGGGAGAGGACTACCGGGACAGGTGGGAGAGCGTGGCGACGCTCGGCGGCGCCTCGCTCGCGGGCAGGCGCTACCGCCGGCCGCTCGACTGGGTGCCGTTCGACGAGGGCGGCGGCGAGCACGAGCTGATCGTCGTCGAGTCGTTCGTGAGCGCGGAGGACGGGAGCGGCATCGTGCACATGGCGCCGGCGTTCGGCGCGGACGACTACGCGGCCGGCCAGCGGCACGGGCTCGCCTTCCTCCAGCCGGTGACGGGGCGCGGCGAGTTCGCCGCGGACGTCCCGGTCGTGGGCGGCATGTTCGTCAAGGACGCCGACGCGAAGATCGTGGACGAGCTGCGCGCGCGCGGCGTGCTGTGGAAGGCGGGGAAGCTGGAGCACGCGTATCCGCACTGCTGGCGGTGCGACACGCCGCTGCTGTATTACGCGCGCACGTCGTGGTTCATCCGCACCAGCTCGTACAAGGACGCCATGCTCACGCGCAACGCGCGCGTGGACTGGCATCCGCCGGAGATCGGGGAAGGGCGGTTCGGCGAGTGGCTGGTGAACAACATCGACTGGGCGATCTCGCGCGACCGGTACTGGGGCACGCCGCTGCCGCTGTGGGTGTGTGACACGGATCCGGAGCACGTCGAGGCGATCGGCGGCTACGCCGAGCTGGCGCGGCGCTGGGGCAGTGAGCTGCCGGCGGACTTCGATCCGCACAAGCCGTACATCGACAAGTACACGTGGAAGTGCGCGCGGTGCGAGGGGACGATGACGCGCGTGTCAGAGGTGGTTGACGCGTGGTTCGACTCGGGCTCGATGCCGTTCGCGCAGTGGCACTATCCGTTCGAGAACCGCGACATGGTCGCGCGCTACTACCCCGCCGACTTCATCGCCGAGGGACAGGACCAGACGCGCGGCTGGTTCTACTCGCTGCTCGCGATCGCGACGGGGCTTGGCGACGCGCTGCCGAACAACCTCCTCGAGCACGAAGCAGCAACGAACGAGGGCGTGAACACGGCGCCGTATCGGGCGGTCGTGGTCAACGGCGTGCTGCTCGACGCGAAGGGCGAGAAGATGTCGAAGCGGCTCGGCAACATCGTCGATCCCGACGCGCTGCTGCCGGTGCACGGGGCGGACGCGCTCCGGATCTCGCTCATCGCGGCGAGCCAGGTCTGGATGCCGCGAAACTTCGACGAGGCGGCGATCCGCGAGACCGCGGGCCGGTTCCTGATCACGCTGAAGAACGTGTACTCGGGCATCTTCGCGCTGTACGCGAACTTCGGCTGGGAGCCGGGCGGCGGCGATCCCGCGCCCGCCGACAGGCCGCTGATCGACCGCTGGGTGCTCTCCCGCCTCGCGACCGTCGAGCGCGACACCGACGCGCTGCTCGCGCGCTACGAATCGATGCTGGCGCTCCGCGGGCTGATGGAGTTCTTCGTGGACGACGTCTCCAACTGGTACGTGCGGCTCAACCGGCACCGGTTCTACGACGTGGACGCGCCCGACAACCGCGCCGCGTTCGCGACGCTGCACGAGGTGCTCGCCGTGAGCTGCCGGCTGCTCGCCCCGTTCGCGCCCTTCGTCTCCGACTGGATCCACCGCGAGCTCACCGGCGGGTCCGTGCATTTGTCCACCTACGTACGCTCAGACTCAGGTGAAGTCGATATCTTTCTGGAGCGCGGAATGGAGTCGCTGCGGAAGCTCGCGACTCTGGGCCGCGCCGCGAGAGAGGAGGCCGGCGTACGGGTCCGGCAGCCGCTCGCGAAGATGGTGTGCGTTGTGCCGGACGCGGCCACGGAAGCGGTGCGGCCGCTGGTTCCGCTGCTGGAGTCGGAGCTGAACGTGAAGAACGTGGAATTCGTGTCTTCGGCCGATACGCTGGTGCGGCTCGAGGCGAAGCCGAACTTCCGCTCGCTGGGGAAGAAATTCGGGAAGAACACGCCGGCCGCGGCGCAGGCAGTGACTCAACTTGGCGGCGACGCGCTCCGGAACTTCGAGCGCGGCTCGCCGTTGTTTATTTCCGTGGGCGAAGAATCGCACGGGTTGGAGGCGGATGATCTGACCATCATCCGGCGGGCCTCCGGCGAGATGGTGGTAAAGGAGGAAGGGGCGTATTTCGCCGCGATCGACGCGACGGTGACGCCCGAGCTGCGCGCCGAAGGGCTGGCACGCGAGCTCGTCAGCAGGGTACAGCGATTGCGAAAGGAAGCGGGGTTCGCGGTGAGCGATCGGATTTCGGTCGTGGTGTGGGGGGATCCGGAGCTGGAGGGCGCGGTGGAGGCCCATCGCGAGTGGATCGCCGAGGAAGTACTGGCGCGCGAGCTCGCAACCGGCGGGAGCACCTCACGGAACGCGGCACAGGCGGTGGACCTCGACGGGGTCAGCGCCCATGTCGCCTTGAAGAGGGTAGGATGAAGAATGGCGACTGCAGCTGACGGCAGCGAGAAGAAGCCCAAGTCGATGACCAAGAAGCTGCTCGGCCACTTCGAGAAGCGGCTGCTCGAGGAGCGCAAGCGCGTGCTGCGCGAGCTGGGGCATTACGACGACACTTTCGGCTCCACCGAGCAGGGCGCCGAGGGCGACCTCAGCTCCTATTCGTTTCACATGGCGGACCAGGGCACCGACGCCATGGAGCGCGAGAAGGCGTTTCTCTTCGCGAGCCAGGAGGGACGGTTCCTCTGGCACATCGACGAAGCGCTGCGCCGCCTGTACCGCTCGCCGGAGACGTTCGGGAAGTGCCACAACTGCGGCAACGACATCGGCTACGACCGCCTCGACGCGCTGCCGCACGCGCGCTTCTGCATCGAGTGCAAGCAGCGGGAAGAAGATGGAAAGCGACCGGCGTAACGCTCCGCTGTTCTGGTCGGTCATCATCGGCGTGGTGCTGAGCGACATCGTCACGAAGGCCATCGCCGTGTACGCGCTCGTGCCGCAGCGGATCCCGCGGCAGGTGATCGGCGAGTATCTGCGATTCACGCTGGTGTACAATCCGGGAGCGGCTTTCGGGCTGCACCTGGGGGACTACTCGCGCTGGATCTTCACGATCCTCACGATCGGCGCGCTGTACATCCTCTCGCGGCTGTACCGCACCACCAGCGCGGACGACTGGTCCCGAACCCTCGCGCTCGCCCTGGTGTGCGCGGGCGCGATCGGCAACCTGATCGACAGGCTCCGCTCGCCGCTGGGCGTGGTGGACTTCATCGACGTCGGACTCGGCCCCGATCTGCGGTGGTGGACGTTCAACGTCGCGGACATGGCCGTGAGCACGGGCGCGTTCATGCTGGCGTGGGTTCTCTGGGGAGAAGAAAAGGCGGAAGCGGTCGCCCCCTCGCAGCTCAGCAGCAAGCCGAACGAGATATAGCTCTGGAGACGCGCCACTCGTTCGTGGCTGAGGCCGGCTCCGACGCGCGGCTCGATCTCCTCGTCGCACGGCGGCTCGAGCTCTCCCGCACGGGTGCGGCGACGCTGATCGCGGACGGTCACGTGACCGTGGCCGGCCGCCGCGAGAAGGCGAGCTACCGGCCGGTAGCGGGCGAGCGGGTGGACGTGGTGATCCCGCCGCCCGAGACGCGCGAGATCCTCCCCGAGAAGATCGATCTGACGGTGGTCCACGAGGACGAATCGCTGCTCGTCGTGGACAAGCCCGCCGGAATGGTGGTGCATCCCGCGCCGGGCAACTGGAGCGGAACGCTGGTCAACGCCCTCCTCGGCCGCGAAGGGCGGGACATCGACGGCGTGCCGGATCGCGCGGGGATCGTGCATCGGCTGGACAAGGAGACGTCCGGACTGCTGGTGGTCGCGAAGACGGAGCGGGCGCAGCGGCTGCTCGGCGCGGCCATCGCCGACCGGCGGGTGGCACGGCGCTACGCCGCGATGGTGTGGGGCCATCTCGACAAGGACCGGCTGACGATCGACCGTCCGATCGCGCGCGATCCCAACGACCGCAAGCGCATGGCGATCGTGTCCACGGGCCGCGCCGCGCGCACGGATTTCTTTCGACTGGCGCGGTACAACTCCGGCGACCTCCTGCGGGCGCAGCTGCACACGGGCCGCACGCATCAGATCCGGGTGCACCTCGCTTCCATCGGCAAGCCGGTGATGGGCGACGACGTTTATGGTGGAGGCGGCGGACGCAAGCTCGCCGCCCTCCCGCCGAAGCGCCACTTCCTGCACGCCGCGTGGCTCCGGTTCGCGCACCCCGAGACGGGCGCGATGCTCGACCTGCGCTCTCCGCTCCCCCCGGAGCTCCACCGGTCGCTCGCAGCCGTCGCCGAGGACCCCTCGCTGCTCCAGCTCGCCGATCCGCTGGCCGAGCTGGGGTTTTATGCCGAAATAGAATGAGGCCGCGCGGCGTTCCAAGTTGTATTCTTGAGGCAGCAACTTGCCGCGGTCGCGACCCCCGTCGCGCCTGCTCCTGCCTGCGAGGGATGCCGGATGCCCATCGTTAACTACACGGCGCGCGAAATCACGTGCAAGATCGTGTATTGCGGCCCGGGCAGGTCGGGTAAGACGAGCAATCTGCTGCACGTGTACAGCGAGCTTCCCGAGGACCGAAAAGGGAAGATGATGTCGCTGGCCACGGAGGCCGACCGCACGCTGTTCTTCGATTTCCTCCCCGTGGACCTGGGCAAGATCGCCGACTTCTCCACCCGCCTGCAGCTGTACACGGTGCCGGGCCAGGTTTTCTACGAGGCCACCCGGCGCCTCGTCCTGCAGGGCGTGGACGGCGTCGTATTCGTGGCCGACAGCCAGACCAAGCAGCTCGAGGACAACATCGAGAGCCTGCAGGATCTGCACGCCAACCTCGCGGCGCACGACGTGGACGCGCGCAAGCTCCCGATCGTGATGCAGTACAACAAGCGCGATCTGCCGGAGACCGAGATAATGCCGGTGGACGACCTGGACGACATCCTCAATTTCCGCGGCGTGCCCTCATTCCCCGCCGACGCGATCCGCGGGACGGGCGTGTTCGAGTCGCTGCGGGCGATCTCGCAGCTCGTCTTCCAGCGGCTTGATTCCGGCAACGGGGGCGCGAAGTGAAGTCGAAGCGCGGCGCAAGGAGCGGCGGGGGCAACGGCGCCACGCCCGGGGAGTTCGATTCCTTTCTCTCCGAGCTGGCCGGAGCGGTGGCGGAGCGCGTGCAGGCGCTCAACCCGAAGAAGGCGTCGCAGGCCGACCCGGTGTTCTTCGACGAGACGAAGACGATCGTCGAATGGCCCGAGCTGAGCGCGTACGTGATCGAGGAGCTGCGCTAGATGGCGATTCGAGGCAGCCTGCGCGAGGCGAGCCTGCCCGACGTGCTGCAGCTGCTCTCGATGGGCAACAAGATGGGTCTGCTCACCATCGACCGCGGGGATCAGGTCGGCCGGATCTACTTCAACGGCGGACGGATCGCCTACGCCGAGATCGAGCACAGCCACCTGTCCGCGGAAGAAGCGGTGTACCTCATGTTCACGTGGGACGACGGCGCGTTCAACTTCGCGCCCGCGACACCGCCCCCGGAGGGCGTGCCCGTCTCGTCGATCGATCCGCAATCCGTGCTGCTCGAGGGCGCGCGGCGGGTGGACGAATGGGCCGTGATCGAGAAGAAGGTCCACAGCTTCGATCTGGTGTTCGCGCTGGAGCGGCAGGAGCTGCTCCGCACCAAGCTGGAGCTGACGGCCGACCAGCAGGCGCTGCTGCCGCTCATCGACGGCCACCGCGACGTGACGGCGCTGATCGAGGAATCCGGGCTGGGCGAGTTCGTGGTGGGGAAGGAGCTGTACGGCCTCATCACGGCCGGCTTCGTGGTTGAGGTCGGACGGTCCGGGGCGATGCCGAAGCCGGCGGACGGCCCCGACGTGGACGAGCACCGCAACCTCGGGATGGCGTTCTTCCGGGCCGCGATGTACGACGAGGCGATCACCGAGTTCACCCGCGTGCTCGAGCTCAAGGAAGACGACGCGCCGGCGGCGTTCTACATCGGGCTCATCTCGATCACGCGCCGCGATTGGGCGACGGCGGCGTCGGCCTTTCAGCGGGCCACCGTGTACGCGCCGGAGGCCGTCTCCCCGCTGCACAACCTGTCGTACTCGCTGGCGAAGCTGGGGCAGCTGGACAAGGCCAGACGCGTGTGCGACGAGATTCTCGCGCGCACGGAGCGGCGCGAGCCGGTCATCCTCACCTGGTCCGGCGCGCTGGCGATCCAGGCGCGCGACCCGAAGCTGGCCAACTCCGAGCTGGAGGCCGCGCGCCAGCTGTGGGGCGGGACGAAGCCGCCGGCGGTGTGGTATCACCACTCCGCGCTGGCCGCCGCGCTCGAGGGCGACCTGCTGCGCGCGGAGCGGATATTCCGGGAGGCGATCGAGGCGCATCCGCACGGCGCGGCGCTGTACAACAACCTCGCCGTGGTGCTGAGCCGGCGCGGGCGGTACGATGAGGCGCGCGTCGCGGCGGAGCAGGGAATCGCCGCCAATGCGAGCCTGCCGCAGCTGCACGCCAACCTCGGCGACGTCCTGCTGCACACGGGGATGCACGCCGAGGCCCAAGCCGCATACCGGCGAGGGCGGCAGTCTGCGCTGCGGTGAGCGGAGTGATTAGTGATTAGTGATTAGTAACTCCTCACCAACCCGTCCGTCTGCCTTCCTTCCTGCTACTTTACCCCCATGACGAAGCCAGGCACCTCTGCGAGCAGCGGCGCGAGCCGCCTTCCCGGTAGCCGTGCCGTGTGGTGGGGGCTTGCCGCCGCGGCGATTTTGCTCGGCTTCGCGGATCTATGGCGCGGTGGCGAGACGATAGCGCCGATCTTGTTGGTGGTAGGCTACCTCGTGCTGGTACCAATCGCGATTCTCAAGTAATCCCCGGGTTCTCGGGTCACTAGTCACCAGTCACAAGTCACTAGTCACCCAACGCTCTTCCCGGCGCACCGCTTGCAATGAGCTTCACACCCGGCAAGCTTTCCCGCTCCTCGGCGTGCTGCAGAGGATCCGGGGCGAATAGCTCAGTTGGTTAGAGCGCCTGCCTTACACGCAGGATGTCGGGGGTTCGAGTCCCTCTTCGCCCATTCCCGGAGCTGTATTTCCGGGTGGACCGGCTTGGAACTCTAGCCGGCGGGCACGGGTACAGATGTTCACCGTATCGGAGGTTAAAACATTGAAGGCACGTCCTGGTCTCTCGAACGCTGCTGGAGCCGCGCTGACGATAGCTGCGATGGTTCTGGCCGCGATGCCCGTTCAGGCGCAGCGTCGCGATGCTGCGCCGCCGCCGCGCGTCATGGTCGCCACGTTCCACAGCTCGGAGCCCGGCGTCGGCGTGCAGTTCGCCGAAGTGCTGCGCGCCCGGCTCGGTCGTGACGCGAATGCGCGCGACCTGACGGTGATCCCGAAGGCGGACATCGAGAATACGCTCCGCGCCTCGGGCTATTCCACGACCGAAGCGCTCAGCCCGAACGACGCCAAGGCCCTCGCCAGTCTCATCCGCGCGAAGGACTACATCGACGGCATCGTGACGCGCACGCCCGCCGGATACCGGGTGGACGCGCGGCTGGTGCTGGCCCGCGACAACACCGTGGCGCAGGCGCTTCCGCCGGCCGAGGCCGGACGGCTCGACCAGGCGGGCCAAGCCATCTCCCGCTCGTACCTGCAGGCGCGCCGGCAGATCGAGTACGAGGAGCGCTGCTACAACGCGCTCCGCGCCGGGAACGTCGAGGAAGCCATTCAGAACGCGAACACCGGCCTGCGCCAGTATCCCGATGCCAACATGGTGCGCGTCTGTCTCGCCAACGCGTATGTGACCCGCGACACGCCCAAGGACAGCGCGTCGGTAGTCTCGGCGACCACGCTCCAGCTCGTCGAGCAGGTACTGGCGACGGATCCGCGGAACATCCAGGCGCTGCGTCTGGCGGCGCTGGGTTACAAGGCCGCCGGGAACGAGGACCGCTACGTCGAGACCCTTACCGGTCTCCTCGCGGCCGCGCCGACCGACCTTACGCTGCAGCAGCAGGTGGTGAACGAGCTGGCAGCCAGCGGCCGCGCGGCTCTCGCGGTTCCCATCATCAAGGAAGCGTTGAGCCGCAGCTCGGGCGATCCGTCCATGCTGCGTACGGCGTGGCTGGTGTATCTCGCCGCGAGTGATTTCGAGGCGGCCGTTCCCGTGGGCCGGGATCTGATCGTCGCGGACACCTCGCAGGCGACGGCGAACTTCTACGCTCGCCTCGCGGGGGCACTCAGCGGGCTCAACCGCAACGCCGAAGCGGTGGA
>JANLGX010000156.1 GCA_024654005.1 Gemmatimonadaceae bacterium
GTCCTGCGCGAGCGCGATGTTGACCTGGTCGGTGTAATGGAGATACGCCGCCTGCCACGTCCCGAGGCCCTTCTTTTTCAGGAAACGGAACGTGATGCCCAAGGCCATCAGGTTCTCGTCGAGAACCCCGGTGTCGGTGTCGGCGGCCCAAGAGCTTTGCGCCACGCTCGCACTGGACTGGCACCACGTATTCTTGATGTACTCGAAGGCGCAGGTATTCCCCGCCGATGGTGTCGGCGTCATCAGGATGGCGTTGACCCCGGTTCCCCTGAGCCGGAAATAGCTGTTGATCGAAGAGGCGGCGGTGAAGGCCTGGCGCGTCTGCCATTCCTCGGGAGAGATCGGGCCGAACACCCGCCGTGCGGTCGAGCGGTTGAAAAACGTCTCGTCGATGAAGCGGCCGAAGTCGGTCGGCAACGCACTGGTCTGCGCGGCCTGCGCGACCGTCGTAAACGTCTTCTCCCCCATGAGGTCCCGCCATTGGCCGGCCTTCGTGAGTTCGCGGCCCTCTTCGTTGGCGAGGTCCAAGAGTTCCACCACCTGCACATCCGTCGAGCCGACGACCACCGTGGGGCGGGTGATGCCGATCTTCGAACACGCGGATTGAATGGTGGTGAGGAGGGTCATCCCGCCCTCTCGCAGCTGGCCAGCCATTCGCCTTGGCGCTTGATCTCCTTGAGAGACGCCCCTTCGACTGCAGCCAGGGCATTGAGGTTGATCAGCGCCTTGGTCCCGCCGAGCGAATCGAACCTCACGGCGTTGGCGAGGCCCATCCCGCTCCGGCCCGGAGTGGGGCTGCTTTTCTGGCGAAGGATGCCCTTCAAGGCGCTGGTGATGCCGTCGTATTCCTTCTCCCGCTGCTGGCGTGAGCCGAAGAAATACTCGCGGATGCCGGGCTGCCCTGTGGTCAGGAACACCCTCAGCACCTGCAAATCACGGCACACCGCAGGGACCTTCTTTCCGGCGTCCCAGTCCGCCAGCCAGCCGGCGAACTGCTTGAACGCCTTCAACGTCGCGACTTCCGCAATCGAGACCCCGTTGATGTGGATGAGCGATTGCATCCCGTCCAGGCAGTCGAGGCGAAGCGTGCGGATGAGATCGCCGTTGCCGTTCTCCGAAAGACTGGAGGACTCGACGGCGTTCCAAACGCTCTCGAACGCGGCCAAGGCGTCCTTGGCGCGGTCGAAGAAATACATGCGCATTGGGCCTCCGGTTGAGAGGATGACCCTCAGCACATGCGTCGGCGCGAGCGCCTTGGCCATTTCAGGCCCGGGTGGCGCAGCGAATCGCGATGACCGTGTATTCCTCGCTGGCGGTCGGCGTCACCGAGGTAGCCGCCGTAAGGCTGGTAATGGCGGTCCCGGGGGCATTGATGAACGTGATCGCGAGGGTGTCGGCTGCGCTCACGCGACAGCCAGCGATGCCGAGATTGGCTTGCTGCGTCGGCTTGTTGACGGACACAAGATCGTCCGTCGTCAGCCCCGTCACGGTGAACGTCTGCTCCGCTGTGCCGGGCGCCACGGCAGCCGGGCTCAGCGTGACACTGTACGCACGCGGCATGTACTTGGCGACCTCGGCGGGCAAGCCGACGAGACCTTGGGCGAAGCCCTGTCGAACAGTCATAGTCCGATACTCCTTCTGAGTTACGCCGCCTTCCTCGGCCGGCCCGGGCCGCGCTTTTCCTGCGCGGGATCGATTTGAGGTTCCGCAGTCTCGGCCGGCGCGGGAATGCGAGCCGCGAGGTCCGCAACGTTTTGCATCAGCGCCGCGATCTGCTCCTTCAGGTCGTCGTTTTCCTTGGCGAGCTTCTCGATGGGCGCGTTGCCTTTGGCCGCCTCGAGGAAGACTTTCGCCTTCTCGCGCAGCGCCCGCGTCCCCGGCGGGAAGTGAACGAGGTTCTGATCCGAAAGCTCCGCCAACGCTTCCACGACGTGAACGTTCAGAGACTTAAGGTTGGCGATCTGCGCCACATCCAAAGCGGGCCACGAGGTCAGTGGCGTTCCGGTGAGTTCCGGGCTCGCGCTCTTGGCCTTGAACGCCTCAAGCTGCTTCGCGTAGCGCTCGGCGTGATGGCGGGCGATCTTGACCGTGCCGTTGGCAAGGTGCCGCTCGATCTCGAAGACGGGGACCGCAAGCTGGCGGACGCCCGGGGCAAGGATGCGACCACGGAGAACCTTGTCATGGACTGCCCGGCCGGCCTTTTCGGATTCGACGCCGTTCTTGTCCGACGCCCAGTAGAATTGAACGATGTTGCCGTCGTCCGTCCGAAACATCGGCGAATCGACTTGCTCGATGATCATGCGGCTTGCTCCTGCTGATCGTAGTTGTCCGGGTACAAATGGCGGTGCATGTGCGCGGCCATGCCATCGCCGTGGATCTTGAGGTTGCGCAAGGAGGGGTTCCAGATCAGCACGCGCCGGAGGTCATCGACCTGGCGCGCGAGGTAGTACGTGGACCGGAACGACCGCCCCGCGCAGAAGAAGTTGACGATCGGCCATTTGTGCTTTTCGTCGAAATACGCATGGCTCGGCATGTTGTCCTGGAAGGAGCCGTCGAAGCCGAACATCTCCCAATGCCGAAAGCCTTTGAGCCAGGTGAGGTTGAGCGCGCGAACCGTGATCGACTCGCCGCCGGCAACCAGGAGGGCGCCCAAACCGCTCGCTTCGTCCTCGCGGTGCTTGTCGTATTCGTTGATGATTTTCTCTTCGCCGATCCCGCAGTACGGGTGATAGATCGTGATATTCTTCCCCAGGACGTGATCGATAATCGTCGGGTGCCCAACGTCGGCGAGAAGGTATTCCGTGTGGTCGTTCGGAAGCTGGCAGAACTTCCCCCGCGGCCACGGCGCCACTTCGATGCAGCCCATATAGTCGGGGACAATCCCCCTGCGGATCAGCCAGTCGTGGGTGTCGTTGACCGCGAAGATCTTGGCGCCTTCCGCGATCCGTTTTTCGAGAAGTGGGAACGTCTGCAAAAGCGACGGGCCGCCGGCCACGATGCAAAGCGTCTCCATGCGTGGCTGCTTTTCCCACTTGAGAAACGGCAGGCCCCGCGCGCAGTTCGCGCGGATGTTATCGCGGCCGTCCTGCGATTGCGTTTCCTCGAATTCGTCGCTCGTCTCGATGGGCCGAAAGCCGTTTTCCGTCATCATGAACAGTCGCCCGTCCATGATGTCGCCAAGCGGCTTCAAAGGTGGGAGCGGAGGGGCGTTCTGCCCCTCCGTGCCCTGAGTGACATCCGGCCTGGAGAAACCGGCAGTCATAGATCAGTGTCCATCGATGTTCGTGAACGCCATGATGCATTCCGGGTTCGTCGAGACCGACGTTGCGGAAGTCACCACGTTCGCCACGCCGCGGATGTAGGTCCCGAGCGTGCTGAGATTGTGGAGCTGGCCGGCGATGGTGGTCAGCGAGGTGGCGAACAGTTTCGTCCCCGCCGTGGCTCCGGTGATGATCTTGCCGTTGATGCCGCCAAGAGCGGTGATCACCACCCATCCGTAGTCGTTGTCGGCGAACGCGACTTGCGCGCAGCCGATGCGGTACCCGCTGGCCGCATTCCCGGACACGAGCGGTACCGCCTCGCCGTCCTGGTCGATCGTGACGAAGTCGTATTGCGAAATCGCCCCGTTGGCATGAACGTACATCCAGATCGTGCCGTCCGACCCGCGGCTGGTCTGCCCAACCGTGAAGTCGGCCGTGGTCGGCGTGAGGGTGTAGTCGATGCCGAGAGAGCCGTCGATTGCGTAGGTCATGTTTGCATCTCCTTTCCCACGCCTAGTCTTTCAAGACCCCTTGATACTTCGCAGCACGCAGGGTCATGTTGCCGGCCCAGCCGATCAGCCGAACCGAGGCGTCCTGGTTGACGGATTCGCGCACCCCGCCGATCTGCTCCATGTTCCGATCCCGGTGGGGACGGAGCCGGATGTACTTCGTGTTGAGGAAGTACATGTGATTGGAGGGGCACTGACCGCCGACGCCGCCGTCGAAGACGACATCCGCGTTCATGAACTTGAGGTTCATGAATCCGGCCTGCGCCATCTTCTCGTTGGTAATCCGCTGAATGGCCTGCAGGCTTTCCCAGTACAGCTTGAAGTAGTTGTTGTCGGCGACGATCAGGTCCGGCACGTCGCGATTGCGGGCGACCGAGAGGTAGGTGTGGTTCATGTACTTCTGGATGTTCGCCGCGCTCGCCGCCGCCCCACCGTCCGTCGTGGCGTCGTAGGAGAAGTTCTGCCAGAACGAGTACGTCGAGCGGCTGATCCCGCCCACGGTCGAAGTGGACGAAGACCCGGTATCCTCGACGAGCAGCTGGAGCCCGCCGATCTGCTTCGAAGACGAAGCGGTACCGTCCGAATAGACATCCGTGGACAGGTTATTCATGAACGTCTGCTCGGCGTTCTCGATGCGGCTTTCCAGAAGATCGATCACCGCTTCCTTGCCGGCGTTCTGCAGCTGCTCGAGGCCGGAGATCGAGACCGCGACGGCGCACTGCTTGATGTCGAACTCCGCGGCGCTGATCACGTCGGAAGGCGTGATGTTCAGCACCTCATAGCCCGAATAGCGCTGGTAGGTGGAGTTCTCGGCGTAGAACAGTTCCTCCACGATGGTCCGGCCGCCAGAGAACGGCTTGACGTTGCCGCGCTCGTTCAGGCGAGACAGGAGGGCCGTGGTCTCCGTGACGTTGTCGGCCAGCTGACCGGAGCGGTTCCGGAGCGTGGTCGTGATGATTTCCGAGAGGTTAGGCGAAGCCATAACCCGGATCCTTTTCAGACACGTCCGGCCTCATGCTCATTGAAGGCATCGGTGATGGCCGAACGAATGGATTTCTTGGAGTTGGCCGCGGCGCTCGCCGAGACGCCGGGGGCTCCGGTGACGGACACTGCCGCCTTTGCCGCCTGTGCCGCCTTGTTCCGGGCCTCGGCTTGCCGCTTCTCCTCCTGTGCGTGGAGAAGCTTGGCGCGCGTATCGGGGTTGGCCCATACGGCGCGGTCGTAGGCCTGCTGGAGAACTTCGGCCTTCGCCATCGAGGGGTTGGCCTGCCGGAGGCTTGCAACGATCGGAACCATGTCTTTGCGGATCGCCTCGAAATGCGGGCGCAGGGGTTGCCCTTGCCCGTCCTTCTCGGCGCCGAAGGACGTGATGATGTCCGTCGCGGAAGCCACGCGCGCTTGATTGTCGCGCTGGGTAAACTCTGCCTCGATGATTTGGCGGATGGCGTTGGGGTCGAATGATGGCTGCGATTGCGGCTGCGGCTGTTCGTTCGCAGAAGCAATGACTTTGTTCAGGTCGATGCCGAAGTCCCGACATGTATTGAGGACAAGGGCGACCTTTTGCTCCGGGGTGCCCCGGCGCACGACATACGCCGCGTTGAGGAGTTCCTTGAACGCGGCAATGGGGGTGCCCCCTTCCGCGCGGATGATTGCCTCATACGGACGTTGAGCCTCGATGAATTCGTCTGCGATCTGTGCCTTTTGGCCGAACCGGGCATGAAGCTGTTGGACGCCACGGTGCATCTGGTCTTCCCGCTGCGCGATGTACTGGCGCAACGCGGGGTCGGCCTTTTCGAAAAGCTGTCTCGCCTCGGGCGTCCATGATTTGGGCGCTTCGACCGCTGCGGGGGCGGGAGGCTGCTGAGCGGCGCCGGCAGCGACGGCTGCGGCAGGATCGACCTGGGCGGCTTTCTCCCCGCTGGGAGCGCTTGCCTCAGTCGCCTTGTGGGGCGCAAACGTACCGTCAGGACGCCGTGCACGGCCTTCAGCGCGTGTCGGCTTTTCCGTCGCCGCCTGAGTCTCTACGGGCGCCTGCTCACTCGGCGGCGCCTCGGCCTTCTCGCTCTCCTCGACGTAAGCGCTTTCCAGCGCCTCACGGAGGCTCGGGCCTTCATTCTGGTTGTCGGGGGCTTCTGCCCCGGTGTTGCCGATTTCTTCGGCCATAAACGGGTTCTCCGGTCAATGCACCGATAGCGAGGGAGGCAAGATGGGCGGCGGGGGCGTCCCCACGCACAGCACGGCCGCCTTGACCATCGCCTCCAGAAAACACTTCGCCGCGCCCTGCGAAGAGAACCCGCGGATAATCAGGTCCGTGGTGCCCTCCTTACCGGGGTGAAGCTCAAACGCGGGCGGCAGCGCAGGGCGAATCATCGGCTCAGTGCCTCTATCGCTCGTGCAATATCTGCCCCAGGTCGCGTAAGTTTTGGTTTATTTTGCTCGACCCGGCTCAGGGACTCGTTGCCGACGATCTCGCAGCCCGCAGCCCTGACAGCCCGCTCATAGGCCCGCTTGGACCCATACCGCTGGCCGTCCGCAGGGCACAGGACCGGCTCGGTGAAGTCCTTGATGATGTGGTGGCCGCGCTTGATTTCGGGCGGCGGCGCCTCGGATTTCGGGATCACGCCGCGCCCCTCAACCCACACGAAGGTCTCGCGGCTCATTGCATCACCTGCGGGGGCGGCTGTGCGGCCTTGATCGCAAGCTCGCCCTGTGTCCGTTCTTGGGCCAGAACCTGCTGCCCCATCATCTTCTCGCGCTCCAGTTCGATGTCGGCCTGGTTCTTCTCGCGCTTGATCTCGATTTCGGCGCCGGCCTTCTCGCGCGCCAGTTCGATATCCGCTTTCGCCTTGTCGGCCTCGGGATTCGCCTGCGGCTGTTGCGCGGCCTGTGCAACCATCTGCATGGCCTTTTCGATGGCCGATTCCACCTGATCCCCGGCTTTGAACGCGCGCACGCCGAACATCAGCATCTCGCCGAACATCGGCGCCAGCATCGGCTGTGCGGTCACAAGCGGGGCCGCCGCAGTCAGGAAATTTCCGACCGCCGTCAGGAACTCGACCCGCGCCGCCTTTTCCTCGGCTTCGTCGGGCTGGATCGTCGAATCCGTCTCGATGTCCACCCGGAAATGCCGCAATGCAGGCGACTGCAACAACGCCAGCGCCTGCGGGATGAACTGGGCGGATTGGCCCATTCCTTTCGCGTTGGTGATTTCGAGGATGGTCTCCGGCTTGAAGTGGTTGAAGATGATCTCCGCTTTGATGCGGAGGATGTCGCGGACGAAGCGCTGAACCTCCTTCTGCCGGTCCTTGGTGCGGACCGAGCCCCACTGCGCCTTGATGCCCTGCGCCGTTGCCGTTTCCTCCGGATCGGACACGCCACGGAGGATGTCCGACATGCCGGTGATCTCGTACACGTCGCTTTTCAGCACCTCGCGGTTTTCGATCAGCTTGGTCAGCACCTCGGCGACCTTCTCGACCGGGAACCAGCCGATGCACTTGTCCATGCCGCCCTTCTCGGCGTACATGGCCCAGTTCGGGACGGGGATCAGTTCAAGTTCCTGGGTGTCCTGGAGGAGCCGCTTGATCTCGTTCATCTCACCCGGATAGAGCCCGAGCACGCGCAGCGCCTTCGTCAGCAGGGAAATGCGCTGGGTCAGTTGATCGATCTCGTTGGCCTGGTCCTGGTACTGCGCGAAGTCCGGAACCGGCGTCAGCGAGCCGTTGGTCATGGTGGCGAACAAGGGTTTCGGGAACGGGAAGAAGCCCCGGAGCTTCAGCGGGTCATCCTTCACGTCCAGCGGGCCTTTTTCGTAGCCCTTGCAGAGCCAGATCACCTTCTTGTCGGCCTTCGACCAGATCTCGTAGACCTTGGCCTTCTTGAACAGCTCCCGCGTCCGGTCATCCGACTTGTCGAGCTTGCGCGGCTCGTAATCGAGCGGGATGGCGTCGATCTCCTCCTTCGTCAGCCGGCCGTTCGGCTGCATGAAGCGGTCGCGCATGGCTTCCCGCGTCATGTATACGATGCGCCA
>JANLGX010000157.1 GCA_024654005.1 Gemmatimonadaceae bacterium
CCACGGGATCCCTTGACGCATTTGTCCAAATCGCGACTGGATCGGCCTGCGAAACGGATTATCAGCTTCTGCTCGCCCGCGACCTTGGCTATCTCAAGGACGAGACATTCAACAACCTCTCGCGACAAGTCGCTCAGATTCAACGAATGCTTGCCGCCCTTCACGGTACCCTGGCGAAGAAGAACGCCGTTCGCGGTCGCGGTTAACTAATCACTAATCACTAATCACCAATCACCTGCTGCCTCCCGGCGCCGGCTCCACCCTCGTGACCTCCCACTCCACCAACGGCGCGTCCATCACCGCCCACTGCGTCGCGTCGGCGACGTCGCGCCGCAGCTGGAATACCCGTGTGCTCTGCCGCGTCGGATTGACGCGGTTGGTGAGCAGCACCACGTACATGTCCTTCACCGGGTCGATCCAGATCGACGTCCCGGTAAAGCCGGTGTGCCCGAAGCTGCGCGGCGAGAAGTAGCGGCCGGCGCTCGACCTGCCCGACGGCGTGTCCCACCCCAGCGCGCGGCTGGTGTCGGCCTCCTGCCTCGAGGTCCAGCGCGCGATCGTCGTGGGACGGAGGATGCGCACCGTTCCGTAATGCCCGCCGTTCAGCATCATCTGCGCGAAGATCGCGAGATCGCGCGCCGAGGAGAAAAATCCGGCGTGTCCCGAGACTCCGCCGATCGCGCGCGCGTTCTCGTCGTGCACGACTCCATGGATTAGCCGGCCGGTGGACGCCAGCAGCTCCGTCGGCGCTATGCGCGCGAGCAGCGACGAATCCGGATTGAAAAAGCTGTCGGTCATCCCGAGCGGCTCGGTTATCCGCCGGCGCGCGAAGACGTCGAGCGGCTCGCCGGTGATGCGCTCGATCACGAGCTGCATGAGGATCATGTCCCAGTCGCTGTACACGCTGCGCTCTCCCGGGGGATACCGCAGCGGCCGCGCGTTGATCGCTTCCAGGTATGCCTCGCGGCCGCGCAGCGTGGTGAACAGCTGCGCGTACGCCTCCAGCCCGCCGCGGTGGGTGAGCAGCATCTCTATGGTTATCGCGGCCTTGCTCGAGTCGTTGAACTCCGGCAGGTACGACGCGACCGTGCGGTCCAGGTGGAGACGGCCTTCCTCCTCCAGGATCATCGCCGCGGTCGTCGTGACGACGACCTTCGTCAGCGATGCGAGATCGTAGATCGTGCGGTCGTCCACCGCGGGCGCGTTTGCGTCCCAGTCGGTGTGGCCGTAGCCGCGCGCGAGCACGTGCTGGCCGTACCGCCCGATCGCGATCGACCCTCCGGGCGCGGCCCGCTCCGCTATTCCCACCGCCATGATGGAATCGAGCATCGCGGGCAGGCGGTCGTCGATGCCGGCGGCCATGGCGCGCCGGACGTGAACGGCCGGCGCCGGCGGCTCGGGCGGCCGCGCCGGCGCGCACGCGGACGCCAACGCGGCGCCGCCCGCGAGCAGCAGGCGAGCGTGGCGCGACGTGGAACGGCGACGGTTACGCGGCGACTTGCGTCCCCGCGGCAATTGCCTCGAGCTGCCGCACGCGCTCCGCCGTCGGCGGGTGCGTGGAGAACCACTTCAACATCGCGCCGCCGTGCGCGGCAGACAGCGGGTTCACGATCGCCAGCGGCGCGGCCGCGGGCGACACGTTCATCGGAATGCGCTGCGCCCCCGCCTCGAGCTTCCGCAGCGCGCTGGCCAGGTCGAGCGGCCGCCCGCAGATCTCCGCGCCGGCGGCGTCCGCCTTGAACTCGCGCTGCCTGCTGATCGCGGCCTGGATGATCATCGCCGACAGCGGCCCGAGAATCATGAGCGCGATCGCGATCGCGGGGTGCACGTTCCGGTCGCGGCTCCCGCCGCCCCACAGCGCCAGCCGCGGCAGGAACGAGATCGCGCCCGCCATGGTCGCGGTCACGGTCTGCAACAGCATGTCGCGGTTGCGGACGTGTCCCAGCTCGTGCGCAATCACGCCCTCCAGCTCTTCCCTGCTGATGAGGCGCATGATCCCTTCGGTGACGCACACCACGGCGTGGTCCGGATCGCGCCCCGTGGCGAAAGCGTTGGGCTGCTCGTGCGGCGCGATCGCGACGACCGGCATCGGCAGATTGGCGCGCTGCCGCAGGCGATCCACCATCGCGTACAGCTCGGGCGCTTCGGCCGCCGTGACTACACGCGCGCGGTACATCTTCAGCACGATCTTGTGCGACCAGAAGTACATCGCGACGTTCATCACCCCGGCGAACAGCAACGCGGTCATCAGCCCGCCATCGCCGCCGAGATACAATCCGATGGCGCCGAGCAGCGCGGTCATGCCGGCCATCAGCGCGAAAACCTTCATGTTGTTGTACATCACGAATCTCCGATTGACTCTGCTACCGTAAAGATGGCTGATCCGGCGCGGCCGGGGTCGCCGGTGTCGTATCCGTCGGGGGCCGCGGCGGCGGCTGGGTCGGCCGGGGCGTTGGAGTCGGCGTGGGCGTCGGGATCGGCGTGGGCGGAGTAGGCACAGGCACCCGCGGCGGGACGGTGTCCACGATGACCTCGACGGTTTCCGGAGTTGCCGCCATTTCAGCGCGCGCCCGCGCGATGCTGTCGGCGATCTCCTGGAACTCGCGGGCTTCCCCGGCCGTGTCGAGCTGCTCCCGGTTCTGCCGCGCGAACTCCACGTTGCGGGCGGGCACGCCCCGGAACGTCTCGCCCGTGATCGGGTCGATCCCTCTCGTCGCCTGGAACAGCGCGACGGTCGCCACCACGTAGTGGCGTGGGCTCATCCCCGCCTGCTCGATGGCGCGTCTCGCGCGGGAGTTCTCCTCGATGCGGGCGACCGCCCGCTCGATCGCTTCCCGCGTCGGCCGCGTTCCGATGATCGAGGCCTTGAGCGAGCGCGACCGGCTCCGCCCGAGCTCGCGATCGAGCGCCAGCTGCGCGCGTTTCCATTTCTTGAAGACCTCGGAGGTGATCTCGTAATTGAGCGAGAGGAGTCCCTGGAGCCCTTCCTCCTCACTGTCCGCCGTCAACAAAGCCGCTTCGGCGCGCCGCTCGTCCGAATCCGCGCAAGCGAGCGCCGCGGCGAGCCACGCGAGCGCGGCGAAGTTTCGAAGCAGCTGGCTGTGATTCATGGCGATCCCTGTGAATTATCGCGCGCGCGCTCCCCGCGCAACGGGATCGCAAGAATCGGTGCTACGGCTTCTTGGCTGCCTCGGCGCGAGCCTCCAGCGCGGCCTGCGCGGACGCGATCTGCCGCGACGCTTCGGCGAGCATCCGCTCCAGCGTGTCGGCGTTCTGGATCAGAGTCTGCTGCGCTACGGCCAGCGCCCCCGCGGCGAGCTTGAGCGCCGTGATTCGGAGCTGCGGATCGTTGGCGGTCTGGCGAACGGTCTGCTCCACGGCTTTGGCGAGCTCGGTAGCGGCGCGCTCGAGGTCGCGCAGCGCCGAGTCGGCGGCGGCGGACAGCTTGACGCAGTCAGTCGGAACCGAGTCGCACGCGACGCGCTCGGCCGGCGCGGATTGGGCGTCCGCGGAGCTCGCGCCGGCGGCCGACAGGATTACGGCGGTGGAGAGCAGCAGGATCGTTTTCATGGCTGGGCCTGTGTGAGAAGAGCCCGGCCCGGGCCATCCGGACCGGACTCTTTGTAAGTACCCTCAGCACCGCCAAAGGGTTGCGGTCTATGCGGCGCGGCGAATCCTGGCCTGGATCTCGGCGCTGCGAGCCGCCGGCGGCTGCCGGCCGGCGATCAGCGCGTCGACGGAATACTTGCCGGCGCCGGTGACCACGAGCGTCGCGGCTGCCGCGAGCAGCGCCAGCGGGAACTCGATTCCGTTGGGCGCGAAGAACCCCGCGGGAAGGTGCACGAGCAGGATCGCGCCGATCATGGTGGATCCGATCCCGAGCGCGGCGACCCTGGTGAGCAATCCGAGCGTGAGCGCGATGCCGCCGAAGAGCTCGATCAGCGCGATCGCGGGACCGACGAGGCCGGGTGCGGGCACTCCCATCTGGCCGAACGCGCCGGCGACGCCCTCGAAGCCGAAGACGAACAACTTCTGTCCGCCATGGGCGATGAAGATCACGCCGAGGACGACGCGGAGGATCGTCAGGCCGATGTCGACCTGGCGCTGCGACGGCGAGCGAAAGAGAGAGAACATCGTTGCTCCTTGAATGAGGGTGAACGGGTTACTACGTGTGATACGGTTTGATGTGATAACACCTTTCTGTCCAAAAGAAATCATGGCCGGGTCCGCGCCAGGGTCAGCAGCGAGTTGAGGGTGGCGAGCTGCTTGTGCGAGAGGTGGCCCAGCCTGGCCTTGTGCTGCCGGGCGACGACGGGATCGAGCTCGTCGACCAGCTCCCTTCCCTTCTTCGTGAGCCTGGTCGCAACGAGGCGCCGGTCCTCCTGCTCGCGGGAGCGGGAGACGAGCCCGGCCTTCTCCATGCGGTCGAGCAGCCGCGTCGCGTCCGGCATCCTGTTCAGGAGGCGGTCGCGGACGTCGTTCCGGCACAGTCCCTTGTCGTCGGCTCCGCGCAGGATCCGGAGAACGTTGTACTGCGTCGCCGTGATGCCGTACGGCTTGAACATCTGCTCGAAGTCGGCGCTGAGCAGGGCGCTGGTGCGCAGGATGTTGAGCGCCGCTTCTTCGTAGATGCTCTTGAACGGCTTCCGCTGCTTGATCTCGTCAAGGAGTGTCGGTGTCATGTCAACGAATATAGGTGTTATGACACGTAATGTCAAGACCTGAGAGCCCCTGACCAGACAAAAACGCCGGCCCCCGAAGGGGCCGGCGTCTGTCCGCGCACATTTGGGGAGACTTCCACGCGCTAGGGTGCGGTTTGCACCCTCACCGGCGTGCGGCTGCCGGTCAGCGATCCGTTTCCATGCTGGCCGTTGTCGTTCCGGCCCCAACAGTACGCCTCCCCGGTCGTCGCGTACCCGCAGGTGAAGCCGAGTCCCGCGGTGACGTAGCCGAACGTCAGCGACGTTGTCACGGCGATCGGGACGCTCGAGCAGTCGAACGAGGGGAAGTTGCCCCACGTACACGTCTCCGGAGCGAGCCCCGAAAGGCCCAGGGCGCCATCTCTGTTAGCTCCCCAGCAGTAGGCGATCCCGGCGGTCGTCACGCCGCAGGAATGCGTGAAGACGTAGTTGCCGTTGGTTGCGTCGATCTGGGCAAAGCTAAGGTTGCCGGCAACCGCAGCGGGAGTGAAAGACGCCGACTTCGTGCCGTTCCCAATGGTCCCCATGTTGAAGCTCGATCCCCAGCAGTACGCGGCGCCGGTGTCCTTGATGCCGCAGGTGTGCATCGCACCGGCACTCACCGAAGCCCACGGTCCTCCGTTGACGTGCGTGGGAGACACGGGAGCCGATGTCGAGCCGGTGCCGATCTGTCCGAGCGCGTTCCAGCCCCAACAGTAGATGTCGCCGACCGTTGTCCGCGCGCAGGCGTGAACCAAACCGACGTCGATATGACTCGCCGCCGGAATCGACACTCTCAGCGGAACCGTGCTGCAGGGTTGGGTGCCGCAGGTCTGCGGGCTGGGTGAGCCGAGCTGCAGCTGGTTATTCCTCCCCCAGCAGAACACCTCTCCGGCGGTGGAAAGCGCGCACGTTTGGCCGTACTCCGCCGAAACCGCCCGGAACGTGTGCGGCGTCTCGACGAGCACCGGTACAGGCTGGGTGACGAGGTTCCCGTTCCCGAGCTGGCCGAAAGGATTGCCTCCCCAACAGTAGATATCGCCGGCCTGGGTAACGCCGCAGGTGTGCGTATTTCCTGCCTCCACGCTCTGAAAGACGTGGCCACCTGCGACTTCGACCGCGACGGTGCTGCAAGCCACCGGAACCGAGGATAGGTCGGACGCGGGGCAGATCTCCGTGGTTGGCGCGCCGAGCTGGCTGCTCGAGTTGCGACCCCAACACCACGCGGAGCCGGCCGCGGTGAGACCGCACGCATGGAACTCTCCCGAGGCGACGGACACGAACGACGTGGGCAGCAGCGCATAGGTGCTGAAGTGCGTAGTCTGACCCACGACCGTGTAGTCGTCCGTATCGACCACGCTTCCGGGTACCAATATCCAGCTTCCATTCACCAGAGTATGGAGGCGCAGCAATCGCGCAGATGTCCCGTCAGGGATGTTGGCAGGATCGTAGCTGAGGCGGATGGTCACAGGAACGGAGAACTGTGTTCCGTCGGGGCCGAACTCATAACTCGTGCCTCCGATGACACGATTATCCTGACCGGGCGCCAGCTCGAGCGCTGCGACGGTGATCGTCGTCGCGCCAGGCAGCGCGCCGGCGGGAATCGTCAGCGCCACTCCGCCGTCGGCGGTCTCTATCGTGCCGCCTGCCGTGCCGATCGGGGCTCGCGCCACATCCAGTGCACCATGTTCGATGCGGAAGGCGATTGGAATCGTGCCTCCCTTGATGTTCGAGACGTCGAGAAAGTCGAGCGTCTGGCCGCGCTCCCGCACGATGATCCGGTACGTTGCGCTGCGATCGAGACTTTCCGCGGGCTTCCAGTTCGCTATGTAGTGCTCCTCGGATGCGTCGACGCGCACGCCGTTCGCTCCACGTCCCTCGCTGCCATATCTCGCTACCAGCGTTGGACAATCGACGCCGGTCACGCCGTCCGGGCATGGCGGCTTCGCGCCCAAATAGACCAGCACTTCCGGAGATAGCGAGCCGTCGAACGTTCCGCCGTAGGCAGCCGCGCGCACGAGCGGAGGCCGGAAGAAGAAGTGCGGATTCGCCTGGGCCGCGGGCTCCAACGCCAGATTGGGCGCGTGAGCCGCGAGAGGGCCGGTGGTTGCGTCGTCGCGGCAGCCCGCGAGCAGGATCAGGGCGGCGACGCTCGCCGCGGGGGCGAGCTGGCGCAGTGCGGACTTGTAGATTATAAGTCTCCGAGGGGACTAGGTGATGTCTTGGGGGTGCAAACATACGCACCTGCATCCCCCCGTCAATCAAAAACTCCCGGATAGTCATCGGCGCCGTCTTGCGGTGGGCTACCGATTCGTTCGGCGAGAAAAACAAACCCCGCCTGCCAAGTGACGGTGGCGGGGTCAAATTCTGAGTGGGCCTGCGAGGAGTTGAACCTCGGACCTCACGCTTATCAGGCGTGCGCTCTAACCACCTGAGCTACAGGCCCTTGCCGACCACGGAGAATCGGGAAGAGCCTTTAAGTTTATCGCAAGCCGGCGGGAGAATCTACCCTGCCGTGCACACGCGCAACGCCGACGACATCGTGGCAGTTTTGAGATGCGCCTTTGGCATCCAACCTCTCCCGACAACCCACCCCTCCTG